>JAFMFL010000043.1 GCA_017856205.1 Flavobacteriaceae bacterium | reverse complement strand
AATTACCTTGTCTTCAAGTGCTGCCATAAGGGCAAACAACTTAAACGTAGAGCCTGGTTCGTGTGCCTCACCAACGGCATAATTCAAGCGTTCAAAATATTTGTTGTCCTTAGTACGTCCCAAATTTGAGATGGCTCTCACAGCACCCGTTTTTGTTTCCATAACCACCACAGTTCCGTGCTCAGCTTCATATTTCTCCAATGCGCCAAGCAGCGCATGGTGCGCTACATCTTGTAAGTTTATATCAAGGGTTGTCCATACATCTAAGCCATCAATGGGTTCCTGTTGGTAATCATTTGTTAGTGGTTTCCACTGACCATTTGCAATACGTTGTCGCAATTGACGTCCAGATTGACCTCGAAGCGGTACGCCATACGCACCTTCTAAACCTACTTTTAAATACGTTCCATTTGGATTTCGTTGCTCATAACCAATGGTGCGCTCTGCCATTTTACCAAGTGGTAAATCCCGAATAAATTGACGCTCTACAATAAAGCCTCCACGCACACCACCTAAACGAAACATAGGAAATTTACGAATGCGCTCAAATTGTGGATATGATAATCTGCGTGCAATGAGTTGGTAACGACTGCGTTTTGAGCGTGCGTTACGCAGCATTTTTTCATAATAGTTACTCGAGTTTCCAAGCAGACTGGCTAACGAGTCACTCAATACACCTAACTCTTGTTGAAAAACTCTATCGCTGACCGTGACAGCATCAAAATGAATGGAGTATTTTGAAACCGAAGTTGCTAACAAACTGCCGTCTTTAGCATAAATGTTTCCTCGAACGGGTAAAACCTCAACATTTTTGACACTTCTTTTTTCTGCCAATTCACGATATTTCTCCCCTTGCGTAAGTTGCAATGAAACCAAGCGATATCCCACTGTGGCACCAAGCACAAAAAGCACAAAAACAACCAAATAGCCACGCGACATCATGTTTTTTTGTTTATTCATCTGCCTGTACTATTATTTTTACAGCTGCTTTGTCGGGTGGAAAAATTCCCTGTGCTTGCAGTCTATTTGCCAATTGGGTTTCCATGCGCTTATGCATAACTTCTTCACGAACTGAGACGAATTCGCTGCGTATCGCTTGTAGCTCTTTATTGGCTTTTGCCAATTGCACCACTTTTTGATCAACTTTGTGCGATGCGGTAATCATCAGTCCAGCAAGAAAAAAAACAAACAATATAAATCGCCAGTTTTTTGATGCGCCTTCTTGCACCAAAAATGTCCCTTTAAGCAGATTTAAAATTCCTGTTTTCATATGCGTTGTGCTATGCGCAATTTTGCGCTTCGCGCTCTGTTGTTTTGATTGATTTCGTCTTGCGAGGGCACTTGCAGTCCTCCGCACTTTTTAAAATATCTCTCTGGGTTTCCAAATGCGTCTTTGGTGGGTTCGCTTTCAAAATTTCCATTTTGAATAAAGCGTTTTACCAAACGGTCTTCAAGCGAATGATAGCTAATAACACTGAGCCTGGCTCCAACACCCAAAACCGATTTGCATTGCATCAAAAAATCTTGCAACACTTCAACTTCTTGGTTCACTTCCATACGCAATGCCTGATAAATTTTTGCAAGGACTTTATGCTCGTTGCCTTGTGGTAAAAAATCAGAAAGAAGTGCGTTGAGCTGTTGTGTAGTGCTAATTTCCTTACTTCTATTTTTTACAATATGATGTGCTATTTTTCGAGCGTTGCGCAACTCGCCAAATTTGAAAAACAACTCTGACAACTTCGTTTCGGAATATGCATTCACAATGTCTTTAGCAGTTTGTTTTTGTTGTTGATTCATGCGCATATCCAGCGGCCCATCAAAACGAATGGAAAAGCCTCTTTCGGGTGTATCAAACTGATGTGAAGAAACACCAAGGTCAGCTAAAATACCATCGACTTGCTCCGCTTTATGAAAACGCAAAAAGCGTTTTAAGTGCTTGAAATTGTGCGGAATTAATGTAAACCGTGAATCGTTAATTACGTTCTGTTGAGCGTCTTCATCTTGGTCAAAAGCAAAAAGCCTACTTTGATTATCAAGCTGGTTTAAGATTTCTTTGGAATGACCGCCTCCACCGAATGTTGCGTCCACATAAATCGAGGCAGGCTTAATGTTAAGTCCTGCAACTGATTCGGACAGCAAAACCGGCTTATGATACATCGTCTCCATCATCCCCCATTACTTCTTCAGCCAAAGCAGCAAAATCCACAGCAGCCTCATCAATCGCTTTTTCGTAGTGCAAAGCATTCCAAACTTCAATGATATTTACTGCGGCGGACAATACCACGTCTTTTTCAATATTGGCAATTCGAGCCAAATCCCGTGGAATTTGCAGCCTATCCGTAGCGTCCAACTCCACCACCTTAACGCCTGCTGTAAACCGACGAATAAAGTCATTGTTTTTCTTTTTAAACCTGTTCAGCTTATTCACTTTTTCCATGAGCGCATTCCACTCAGTAAGTGAATAAAGCTCCAAACACGGTTGAAACACAGCACGCTTAATCACAAACGCTTGATGGCGCGCATCTGCAAGTTGTTTTGCAAGCGCAGTAGGAATCTTTACCCTTCCCTTTGGATCTGCTTTGCATTGATATGTTCCAATTAAGTGTGACACGTTTGTGGCTTTACGCTTTGTTATGAGTCAAAACTAATAAAATTTTACCACTTTTTACCACTTTTTACCACATTGTTAATAAGTTTTACCACTGGTAAACAAGTCTATTCATTTTATTGAATATCAGATTGTTAAGCTGTTTGTTGCTATATAGCCGTTCTGCATGATTTTGACTATGGTTTCTAATTAGACAAATAAAGAAATGCGTTTAGCATGGAATAGAATTACCTATATTTGCGTTTCATTTTATGCACATGCAAGATTCACTTACAGAGTCAGGACGTTTTAAGTATTTTGAAAAAGGAGAAGGCGTTCCACTTGTAATCTTACATGGTTTGATGGGTGGATTAAGCAACTTTGACGGCGTTGCGAAACACTTCCCTTCGCTCGGTTACAAAGTTGTTATTCCTGAACTTCCACTATACGATTTGCCATTGCTTAAAACCAATGTAAAGGAATTTGCGCACTACTTACGCGATTTTATCACACACTTGGGTGAAGAAAAAGTGGTGCTTATAGGTAATTCATTAGGCGGACACATAGGTTTACTTCATACTAAATTATTCCCTGAAAAAGTAAAAGGATTAGTAATTACGGGCAGTTCTGGACTGTATGAAAACGCTATGGGTGAAAGCTACCCAAAACGCGAAGATTACGAATATATTCGAACCAAAACTGAGAATGTTTTTTACGATCCTAAAGTGGCTACAAAAGAAGTAGTTGATGATGTTTTTGAAACCGTTAACGACAGAAAAAAGCTTATTAAAATTCTTACGATTGCCAAGAGTGCTATTCGGCACAATATGGCAAAAGAATTACCCAACATTACTACTCCAACAGGTATCATTTGGGGAAAACAAGACAATGTTACACCACCAAATGTTGGCGAAGAATTTCACAAACTTTTGCCTAATTCTACGCTGTATTGGATTGATAAATGCGGACACGCACCCATGATGGAACATCCAGCATTATTTAACGAATATCTTACCCGCTGGCTTAGCGAAAACAACATGTAGCCATGCGTATCAAAGACGCAAGGTTTGTGGTAAGTAACTCTCGTGTGGCACAATGCCCCAACACGAACTTGCCAGAGTTTGCCTTTATTGGACGCTCAAATGTTGGTAAATCCTCTTTAATAAACATGCTCACTGAACGAAAACAGTTAGCAAAAACATCTGGGAAACCTGGAAAAACACAACTTATCAATCATTTTTTGATTAACAATCAGTGGCATCTTGTAGACCTACCGGGCTACGGCTATGCGCGGGTTTCCAAAAAAGACAAGAAGGAATTTCAGCAATACATCACAGACTATTTTTTAAAGCGAACACAGCTTGTGAATGCCTTTTTGCTTATTGATATTCGGCACGAACCACAAGATATAGACCTAGCCTTTATGGAATGGTTGGGTACGCAGCAAATTCCATTTTCTATCATTTTCACAAAAGCAGACAAACTCTCTGAGCGTACTGTCGAACCTACAGTAGCAGCCTATCTCAACACACTTTTAGAAGGCGCATGGGAAGAAGTCCCGCCGCACTTTGTTACTTCTTCAACAGCAAAAATTGGTAAAGATGCCGTTTTAGCATATATCGAAACGCTGCTTTAATTTGTTTTTTTAACCTCTTTGAGGTTGCGCTCTGTAGCAAAAAAATCACAAAACTGTTGCATGGCTTCAGCCATTTGAGCGTCTTCGGTTGCTCTTAAATACGATTCTCGAATACCCACCAAAGTTTGATGCACAAATACTTGCATTTGATCTACGGGCATTTCTTTTGTCCACAGGTCAATGCGAGCACTCTCTTGCGTTTCTTTATCCCAAGTGCTAAGGAAAAAAGCCTCCATATTTTGCTGCTTTACACCACCGTCTGGAGCCGACCATTGCATTTTTTCGGGGGTGTGGTTTTCGTCTAAAGTTACGCTTAGCGTGATATCTGATTTACGTTGCATATTATGGATTGTATCTAGATTTTTTTAATATTTCTTGTGCGTTTGTAGTCAGAACTTCCTGCAAACTTGCTCCGGTTCTTTTTTGATATGCTTTTACCATCCTGTAGCCCATCCACTGTCCTATTCGCCCAGGTGAATTTTCATCCAAATACGAATAAAATTTTGAATAAGGACTAGGTGTTAAAAATCGAAAATGAAGATTTTCATCCGTTGAAAAAAGGAACTCATTGTCTACAAAATAGCGCCACACATCAGATTCATGCGCTGTTGCCCAATCCCATTGTTCTTGGGTATATTGAATATGGTTGAGCGGCAACATGCTGGGAGCTAAAAATTCGTGTAAGTACAAGCGTTTACCGTGCTTTATCATACGGTCTAAAAACACCCTGCTTTCAGTTTGATTTATAAATCGACTTGATAGTGCATCGATGATTTCAGTTTCCAAATGTTTCTGGGTTAGTTTATTTTTTATGTACTGTGGAATACCCTCATAAAGTGGATGCGATGTGCCAAGATAGGTGTCAATGGAAATAAGCAATAAGCTGTCAGCATCTACAGCGCGGAGGGAGTAATCTACATCTGTGAGCAGCGTAATGACTTTTTTCGGCAACTTTTCATTCGGAAAATAATATTTCGCGTGCTGAAGCACATTTGACGTTCGTTGTTTTAAATCGTCTTTAAATAAAGGAAGTGTTGCTTGATAAAGTACTTGTTGTAATGAATCGGTACGTTTGGTTTGCCAAACCAAATCGGGTGTTCGTGAGGGAAAAAAATAAGGGTATTGAGATTTTAATTCCTCAAGCGGTGTATCCAAATCACCAAAAAACAACTGCTCAAAGCGAATGAGTTCAAATGATACTTTGGGCAACTCTTGTGGTTTAGGGTGGGTTGAAGATGTGCACCCAAAAACGAATAACCAAGTGCCAAAAAGGAGTCCTTTTCGATGCCAAAAAAATCTATTAATTTTACGAAGTCTAGAAGTTCCCATTCAGGCACTAAAGATACAAATGCTATGAAAAACAACGAAGTAATCGAACACATTGTCAATTGGTTAAAATCCTATGCCGAAGAAAATGGCATGAAGGGTTTTGTAGTTGGTGTTTCTGGAGGTATAGATTCAGCGCTTACTTCAACACTCTGTGCCAAAACTGGGCTGCCAACGCTGTGCTTAGAAATGCCTATAAAACAACAAAAAAATCAGATTGACAGAGCGCAAGAGCACATCAATTGGCTTAAGAAAGATTTTGCTAATGTTTCGGGGAAAACAATCAACTTGAATGGTGTTTTTTCTTCGTTTTCAGAGGTAACGAGTCAAGAAGATGCAAGTGATGCCGCATTGTTGTCTTTGGCAAACAGTCGTTCAAGGTTGCGTATGGTTACGCTATACTATTTTGCTGCACGGCATCGCTATTTGGTTGCGGGAACAGGCAACAAAGTAGAGGATTTTGGCGTAGGTTTCTACACCAAATATGGTGATGGCGGTGTGGATCTTAGTCCAATTGCCGACTTGATGAAAACTCAAGTGCGCTCACTTGCCAAAACACTAGGTGTGAGCAATGCCATTTTGCAGGCTCCGCCAACAGATGGTCTTTGGGATGATGACAGAAACGACGAGGATCAATTGGGTGCCACTTACGAAGAACTGGAGTGGGCAATGAAGCAGCATAGTGAAGGCAAAACAGCAGAGGATTTTGTAGGAAAAAACGCACAGGCTATGACCATATTTTTGCGTCATCATAATGCGAATAAACATAAGATGAATCCAATTCCTGTTTGTGAAATTCCTAGGCATTTGCTGTAACCTAAATGTTAAATTTTCAATTTAGGCAGGTATTTATTATCTATTAAATTACATTTTTTATATTTTAGTTGGCAACAATCAAAGTCATGATACGCGTTTTTGTAGCCGATGCTCATCCCATAATTTATAAAGGAATTAAAGCGGTATTTCGTAATTCTACAGAGATAGATATTGTAGGAAAAGGACTTCACTATGGAGAGCTTTATGACTTTTTAAATACTAAAAAAGTTAATATCGTTTTATTAGAACTGGTGTTGCCGGGATTTGAAGGTCTTCATTTACTAAAAGAGCTCAAGGAAATACACCCCAAAGTACGCTTTTTGATTTTTAGCACACTAAAAGAGGAAGTTTACGCTATTAATTCGCTAAAAGCCGGTGCCTCGGGGTATTTGTGTAAAACCAACCCGCAGAGCAGACTAAGAGAAGCTATTCTTAAAATTAGCTCGGGAGGTGTATATATCACCAACGATTTGGCAGAACTTATTGCCTTTAATCAAACGGGGGCTAACCCCCTTTCCGCTATTGAAAAACTGTCACGGCGTGAAATTCAAGTGCTTAGGTTACTAATAAATGGGCGGAAGAATATAGAAATTGCTTTAGCGCTTAGCATAAGTGACAAAACCGTGAGTACCTATCGTGCGCGCGTAATGAAAAAACTCAACGCCAAAAACATTATTGATTTGGCTCGAAAAACGCAAGATGTAGATTTAGACCTGTACTAAACTACCCTATTTAATTTCCCGCTAAGCAGCGTTTTGAGCTTGTGGTATTGCACAATTTCTTCCAATAATTCTTTGTGATGTGCCTCTTGATTTTCTTCGGTTTGCTCTTGTAGTGTTGATACTTTTTCGTCTATCAGTTGGCACCTAAAACGCAAAATGATTTCATGCACCCATCTTGGCAGCGACTTTGATTTATCCGCTACAAAAATGTTTTTTCGCTCCCAATCGTGTAGGGTATATTGCTCGTCTTGCAGAAGCAAATCCGAAACTTCTGTAGCCAGTTCTGGTGACAAATTAGAAACAAAAGAATCCATTTGCATTTCACCTTGTGCGCTAAGCGCATTTAAAATTTTAGGATAAAGGGATTTGAATGCACTTGTGGTAAAGTCAATTTCATCTTGTTGTAAGTCCAAATAAATCTTTTCAAAAACACGAGACGTAACCTTAGAAGTTACCATTTTTAAGTCACCAGATTTTTCATCTGCTTGCAAAATAGGCTCCTCAAACTCCACTTCTTTATGTCCATAAAGCAACAGAATTTTGATGATATTTTTCTCCAACTCAAAACGCGTACTCACTTGAGGGATACGCTTATCGGCGCTTACCAACGTCATGGGTTGAGGTGACTTCTGAACAGGTTTGTTAGCTTTTTTCTGAGAAACTTGTGCCAGCGTTGCAAAGAGTGCTTCTTCACTGATATCCATTAACTTAGCACATGAGCGCACATACACCTCTTGCTTAATTCTATCTGGAATTTTGGAAATGCTCTCCACCATTTCTCTAATAGTTTCTGCTTTTTTTATGGGGTCTTTAGCGGCTTCATCTACAAGTAGCGTTGCTTTAAATTGAATAAAATCCTTCGCATTTTGAGCTAAAAACGATTCCAATTCCTCTTTAGAGTGTTCCCGAGCAAAACTGTCCGGGTCTTCGCCCTCAGGAAACGAACAAACGCGAACATTCATTCCCGCTTCCAATATCAAATCAATTCCACGAAGTGATGCGCGCAACCCCGCTGCATCTCCGTCAAAAAGTACAGTTATGTTAGGCGTTAACCTACGTACCAAGCGTATTTGCTCTGCAGTAAGTGCCGTTCCCGAAGAAGAAACCACGTTTTTGACACCGCGTTGATGCATTTGAATAACATCTGTATAGCCTTCTACTAAAAAGCAATTATCCTCTTTTGCAATGCTTTGTTTTCCTTGATAGATTCCATAAAGAACCTTGCTTTTGTTGTAAATATCGCTCTCGGGCGAGTTCACATATTTGGCGGCTTTTTTGTCTTGCGTAAGAATACGACCACCAAAACCTAGCACACGTCCCGACATGCTGTGAATGGGAAACATCACACGTCCTTTGAATCGATCAAACTTTTTGTCTTCCTTAACAATGGTTAATCCAGTTTTTTCTAAAAATTCTAATTGGTAGCCTGCCTTTAGTGCTGCGTCGGTGAGTACACTCCATTCGTTGGGCGAATAGCCCAACTGAAAATCACGAATGGTTTCGTCAGTAAAGCCACGTTCCTTAAAGTAACTCAACCCAATCGCCTTGCCTTGTGTTGTTTCCCAAAGTGACTCTTGAAAAAAAGTATTGGCATACGAACTGACCAAATACATACTTTCCCGAGCACTAGCAGCTGCTTTTTGCTCATCGTTTTGCTCGGTTTCCTCTATTTCAATATTGTATTTTTTTGCCAAATAGCGAATAGCTTCCGGGTACGAAAAGTGTTCGTGTTCCATTAAAAAAGCAATGACGTTGCCCCCTTTTCCACTCGAAAAATCTTTCCAAATTTGTTTTACTGGCGATACCATAAAACTAGGGGTTCGCTCGTCGGTAAATGGGCTTAACCCTTTGAAATTGGATCCCGATTTTTTTAGTTGTACAAAATCGCCAATCACCTCCTCAAGTCGGGCGGTTTCAAAAACAGCATCAATGGTGGATTTGTGAATCACAATTAAAAATAAGCTCTAAAATACGTATTTCGTTGAAGTTATTTCTTTCGTTCAATGACATAGCGCACCATTTCTTCAAGCGCATCTCTGAATTCGTTTTGCGGAAAGGTGTGTAATTGCGCCAAGGCTATGTCCTTAAAGGCATGCATTTTTTCGGTAGCGTAGTCCAATCCGCCATGCTTTTTTACAAAAGCAATTACGGCTTTTACCCGCTTTTTGTCTTTGTTGTGATAACGTACAGATTCCAACAGCCACTTTTTTTCTTTACCGTTTATCTTACTCAACACATGAATTAGAGGCAATGTCATCTTTTTTTCTCTAATATCAATACCTGTCGGTTTGCCAATTTTGGTTTCTCCATAGTCAAATAAGTCATCTTTGATTTGGAATGCCATGCCAATATTTTCACCAAAGGAGCGCATTTGGGCAACAACCTCTTCAGTGGCATGAACCGATGCTGCACCCAACGCACAACAACTCGCAATAAGCGTTGCTGTTTTTTGTCGAATGATTTCAAAATACACCTCTTCATCAATATCCAAACGACGTGTTTTTTCAATCTGCAGCAGTTCTCCTTCACTCATTTCACGCACTGCAACTGAGATAATTTCAAGCAAATCAAAATCTTTATGGTCGATGCAAAGGAGAAGCCCTTTTGAAAGGAGATAATCGCCAACCAAAACCGCAATTTTATTTTTCCAAAGCGCATTGATGGAAAAAAAGCCACGCCTTTGATAACTTTCATCCACTACATCATCATGCACTAAGGTTGCGGTATGAATAAGTTCTATTACTGAAGCAGCGCGATAACTACGTTCGTTTACCTCATTTTTACCCAACATTTTAGCCACTAAAAAAACAAACATGGGGCGCATTT
Organism: Flavobacteriaceae bacterium; assembly: GCA_017856205.1. Lineage (GTDB taxonomy): Bacteria > Bacteroidota > Bacteroidia > Flavobacteriales > Flavobacteriaceae > UBA7446. Next base: position 654 of record JAFMFL010000043.1, on the reverse strand, counting down.
GCTTTCCCTTTCTGTTTACGATGTAATAGGTAATTCGGTTAAGGAGTGCTACGTGAGAGCGCATAGCAGCGGAAAACTTTTCTTCAAAGCGTTCCATCTCTGTGGCAATAGGCTGCTTAAGCTGTTCTACGATTTTCATTGGGGCATAAATATACAACTTCACGAATTAGAAACGAGCTAAAGCGCTGATTTTGAATTTTAAATGGTTGATTTATTTGCCAATTGACCACAAGCGGCATCGATATCTTTACCGCGCGAGCGACGAATCGTAACAGGGATCTGATGCTTGGTAAGCTGAGAAACGTACAGTTCTATGGCGTCTTCTTTTGCTTGGACAAAACGATCATCCCCAACCGGGTTATATTCAATTAAATTCACTTTACATGGGGTATGTTTGCAAAAGCGTACTAAAGCTTTTACATCCTCAATACTGTCATTAACTTCATTCCATACCACATATTCATAGGTGACGCGTTCTTTGGTTTTAGAGTACCAATACTGAATGGATTCTTGCAGTGCTGTGAGTGGGAAATTTACACTAAACGGCATGATGCTATTTCGGGTTTCTTCTATGGCGCTGTGAAGGGAAACGGCAAGTTTAAAGCGGGGGTGTTCATCTGCCATTTTTACAATCATTTTTGGTATCCCAGACGT
>JAFMFL010000042.1 GCA_017856205.1 Flavobacteriaceae bacterium | reverse complement strand
CAAATAAGTGCAATTATCAAGGCGTTGGGAATGCCAAACAAAAGCAATACGCCAGAGTAAAAAAGAAACAAAATAGTGATTTGCAATAGGATTCCGCTAAAATAACGTGACAACAGCGAAACAATTCGCGTGAAGGAACGTTCAATGCGTTCTTTTTGGTCAGACGCAAACACCAGAAGTAGGCTTCTGAGTAATAAAGAGCTGTCTTTTAGAAGAAAAAAACTGATAAACAAAACCGAAAATAAAGCAATAGTAAATCCACCTAAGAACCCTAATGCCCCATTGATGAAATTTGGAAGAAAACCAAAGTCCACCTTCGCAAAAAGTGCAGTTATACGTTCAGTAAGATTAACATCATATTTACTAAAATAACTATCCAAATCAGAAACAAGAACAAGCAAATCAGCCTCCCATTGATCGATTTGCAACAACGATAAATTTTGTGCTTGTGTCGCAATAACAGGTACAATTAAAGAGCCTAATCCAAATAAAAGCAACAGCATTAAAATCAATGTGGTTACAGTTGCCAGTGTATTTTTAAACTTTAATCGGCGCATAAAAAAGCCTTTGATGGGTTGTCCAATAAGCGATACTACAATTGCCAAAAACACATAACCCAATAGCGACTTTGTCATCAGTAGTAGTTCAAAAAGGGCTATGATGCCAACAATAATAAGAAAAGCCTGAACTATTCCGCGTGTAAGTGTGTTTGCATTCATATTTTAAAGATACATTTTTTTGTTAAGGGTTAACTAATAATGCCGTGTGTAGGGCAATTAACGCTGCCGTTTCGGTGCGCAGACGAGCATCACCCAAATCAACGTGATGAATATTTTTGTCAACAGCCCACGCGATTTCTTCTTCTGTAAAATCACCTTCTGGACCAATTAGAATACAGCAATTGGATTGATTAAAAACAGCCTCTTTTAAAGGCTTTTTTATTGATTTTTCACAATGTGCCATAAACGAAATTGACGCAATTGTGTGTAAGTCTTTGAGCGTGGTCAGTGGATCTAAAATGGGCGCATAGGCACGAAGAGACTGCTTCAAAGCAGCAGCAATGATTTTGTTACATCGCTCAAGTTTGAGTTGCTTTCGCTCACTTCTGCTGCATAAAATTGGTGTAATTCTATGTGCGCCAAGCTCGGTAGCTTTTTCCAAGAACCACTCAAATCTATCCATGTTTTTGGTAGGTGCCACTGCCATGTGTATGCTTGTTTTTGGGGGTGAAACCTGTTCTTTTTTGGAAATGGTCACAGCACATTTTTTTGGGCTAAGCACCTCGAGTACTCCCCAAAACAAATCCCCTTTTCCGTTTGTTAGGCGGATTTCCTCACCAGAAACTTTCCGCAACACTCGAGCAATGTGTTTGCTTTCTTGCTCGTCGAAAATATAACTGTTATCGTTTGAAGATAAGTTAGGTGTAAAAAATTGCTGCATCAGATTCGCATTCGTGCTTTTGGTTCGCTATCAAGTGAAGCAGTTTTGTTTTCTTGAAATTTCAAATAACCTGCCATGGCAATCATAGCTGCGTTGTCGGTTGTGTAGGGCAGTGGAGGTAAAAACACGCTTACATTGGTGCGCTCAAGTGCTTTTCGCAGTCCGCTGTTTGCCGAAACTCCACCTCCCAAAACCAACTGTTTAAGACCTGTATTTTGTAATGCTTGTTTTACTTTCTCAATTAGAATATCAACAATGGCTTTTTGTATGGAAGCACACAAATCGTATAGATTATTTTCTATAAAGGTAGGGTCATTGTCTTGTTGTTCACGCAAAAAATACAGCACGCTTGTTTTGAGTCCACTAAAACTAAAATCCAAACCTTCAACTGTTGGCTTGCCAAAGCTAAATTTTGCAGTTCCTTTTTGTGCGTGCTTGTCCATTATTGGTCCGGCAGGATAGGGAAGACCAAGCATTTTACCCGTTTTGTCAAAGGCTTCGCCTGCGGCATCATCTTTGGTTTCGCCCAAAACAGTAAACGATGTTGCTCCGTCAACACGAACAAGTTGGGTGTGACCACCCGAAACGGTAAGTCCTAAAAATGGAAATGAAGGTGTTGGAAAATCGTCGTCAATAAAATGCACCAACAGATGTGCTTGCATGTGATGTACTGCAATGAGCGGAATGTTTAGTGCTAATGCTAATGATTTTGCAAATGCATTTCCAACCAACAACGAACCTAAAAGTCCAGGACCTTGTGTATAGGCAATAGCATTTAGGTCTTTTTTGTCGATATTTGCTTTAGACAGTGCTGCTTCCACAGCAGGAACAATGCGCTGTACGTGAGCACGCGATGCTAGTTCTGGAATCACTCCGCCATGTGTTTGATGCTCTAGCTGCTGCGAAACGATGTTGGCACGTAGTTTGCCATCGACAAGTACGGCAGCTGCAGTATCGTCGCAAGAGGTTTCGATCCCTAAAATGATTGTTGCCACAAATTAAATTATATACAAAATTAAGACTTTGAAACAGAAACCTAAATTAAGTCGAAAAATTCTTCGTGTGTTTGCCATTTTGGCTTTGGTTTTTGTGCTGTTTGCTGTCTCGCTTTTATTGCCCGTTACGCAAACGTATTTAGGACAACGCGTCACGGCAAGTTTATACTCACGTTTTGGCACAACATTGAGTGTTGGTCACATACGCATTTCCCCATTTGGGTATGCAACCCTTAAAAATGTTTTAGCGCTTGACCATAAAAAAGACACGTTGGTTCATGTTGGTTACGCTCGTATGAACGCACTTAGGCTGAGGGCGGTGCTGCAAGGCGATAATAATTTGGGTGCTGTTTTTCTGCAGGATGTTGACTGTAATATTGTCACTTACAAGGGCGATGCGGAATCTAATATTGATTTGTTTTTTAATCGATTCGATTCTGATAAGCCGAAAAACCCCAATGCTGCTTTTTATATTTCTTCTATTCAGTTAACAAAAGCAGACCTTCACATTTATAACGAAAATAAACCAAATGCTACCCCGATTCAGTTTTTAGCCATGAATGCTGATATTGAAGATTTTAGTGTGATTGGGGATACTATTCAGGCAGCTATTCGTCAATTGGATACTGAGACAAATTGGAAAAACACACAGCTTACATCGCTTTCTGGAAGCTATTTGCTATCGCCAAATCAAATGAAACTTACTAATGCCAATATTCAAACAGCTTCTAGTGCTTTGGATTTGGATATCGTTTTAGATTATCCTGAGAAAGGCTTAAGTCAATTCACAGAAGTTGTTCAAATGGATATTGCTATGAACAATGTGGAACTGGGTGAAAATGATTTAAAAAACATTATTCGAAACTGGACATTAGGCAACATCGATTTTAGCGGAAATGCAAAAGGAAGCGTACAAGATTTTTCAGTTCAAAATGCAATTGTCTCAAAGGACAAGAGTCGTGTAGAATTTTCATTAAAAAGTGACAATATTCTTGATAAAAAACGCCAAAAAATCTCTGCAAATTGGAAGTTAACTTCTAATGAAATAGATGAGTTATTCAGCAAAACATTATCAAGCAAAAACAGAGATGCTCTCGCTTTAATGGGCGCTATTTCTTCTCAAGGAACTGCGCTATTTTCGGACAATACGTTGTCCCTAAAAACAACTCTTGATTCCGACTTAGGCACACTTAGCACAGACGCATTTTACACTACCAAGCGCAGGACGCCATCTTACAAAATCAATCTAAGTTCTACATTGTTCGATCTTGGGAGTATTTTGGCTGCCCCGACACTAAAGACTGCTGGTTTTGACATTTCGCTTACTGGAAAAGGATTGGATTTTAATAAACTCAATGCTCATGCAAGCGGTGAACTCTCAAACTTATCGTATCGTGATTATACATATGACAAGGTTGCACTAGAGGGTAATTTAAGCGCCGAACGCTTTAATGGCAAAATGCATATTTCCGATTCGGCACTTGACTTAGATTTGGAGGGTGACATTGATTTTGCTTCTGAGGTGCGAAACTTTTCATTTTCTTCAAATATAAAGCGTGCAAATTTTGCTGCTCTTGGTTGGATTCCTGAAACTGTTGCAGGTGTTTTTTCGGGATCAATTGACCTGGCGCTTCAAGGGAACACTATTGACGAAATGATTGGCGATTTGTATATCGAACAAGGAATACTAAAATCACCCACCAAAACCTATTCTTTTTCGTCTGTCGCTGCGCAATCCCGCCTTAAAAACAATATCCGTGTTATCAATTTAAATTCAGAAGACGTTGCTACGGGATTGATGATTGGCGAATTTAAACCAACAGAGCTATCAAAATTAGTGCAAAATGCTTTGGGGAGTCAGTACAGCAATTTTGTCCCATTTGAAGTTACTCCTAATCAATACGTTGATTTTAATTTTAATCTTCGTGGAAAAATAGCATCAGCACTTTTTGGCGATAACGTGTCTTTGGATGATAATACGTTTATTAAGGGTAAAATAAATCCAGCCAAAAAACTGTTTCAGTTAAATGTTCGTGCACCAAAGCTTCAAGTAAATTCAACTAAATTAGAGAAGTTAGAAATTCAGATTGACACCCAAAACCCATTATACCATTCTTTTGTGTCGTTAGATAAATTGGAGCACTCACGAGGAATTTTACTAAATCTTAATTGGATTAATTCACGTATCAAAGACAAGCTTTATGGTAGAGCAGAATTTTCTTCTGCTGTCACCCCAGACAAACAAAATCAACTAAACACATCTTTTACCATAAATGAAGTGAGACAAGCTGTTTTGGGTATTCAAAATGCGGATTTTTATTTTAACAATAAACAATGGAAGTTGGATACAAGCAACACCCTTCCTGTATTGATGGCAAAAAATTCAAAAGACTTTTCATTGTCAAAACTAACCTTGGCAAGTAATGCCTCTAAAATATCTATTGCGGCATCCCAAAAAGGTGAAGATTCATTTTCGGTTGACTTAAATCTTGAGCAAGTTGCGTTGGATGATATTTTGTCTTTTGAAGAAGATAAATGGGAAGGTATAGCAGATGGTTTTTTAAATATCAAACAAACAACAGATGGTTTTGGTGGAAATTCAAGTATGCAGTTTTCTGATTTGAAACTCAATAATGTTAATCTTGGTAATGCCATTCTTACCCTTAAATCGCAACCAAAAAGTCAAGTATATGATTTGGCATTCCGCGTTGAAGAAAATGATAATGACGTGATTTTAGCTACAGGAAATATTGGAATTAAAAATAAAACGCTTTTGTGGGATGTTGATGCAACTTTCTCTGATTATAATTTATCGGCAATTGCCGGGTTAACAGATACTGTATTAGCACCATTTGATGGAAATGCTAATGGAAATTTGCGAATTAGTTCTGAAAATGGCAATATTTCTTCTACAGGTGTTTTGGACGTAGATGCATTTCGTTTGGGTGTTCCATACTTAAACACATTGTACACTTTTAAATCAACAGTTCCTATTGAATTTAGCAAGGATAAAATAGCATTTCAAAATGCTTCTTTTTTAGATAACTCAAACCATACGGGTGTACTTAATGGTGTGCTTGAACACAAATCTTTTTCGGATTGGGGAATTGACATGCGTATTGAGGCTGAAAACTTATCCGTTCTTGACACGGACTTTTCAGAAAATGCATTGTACTACGGCAAGGCATTTTTTACTGGAGACGCACACCTACACGGTCTGTTTTCAAATATGGAAATTGATCTCACTGGACAAACTGCTGAGGGAACAAGTTTATTTATACCCATACGGTACGACACAGCAATCGGCGATGTTTCTTTTATCAATTTTGTAAAAAAGGAAGAGCAAGACCCTTCAAAAGAAATTGTTCGTGATGTGGTAAAAGGCTTGCAAATGAATTTTGATCTTGATATAACTCCAGATGCCGAAGTAGAAATTGTGGTTGACCCAGAAACGAAAAGTTTTATGCGTGGCATAGGTGCAGGTAACTTACTGTTGGAAATTGATACTGCAGGTTCCTTTGCCATGTGGGGAGATTTTATTGCATATGAGGGAATTTATAACTTTAGAAATTTAGGCCTCATTGACAAAACCTTTCGACTTCAACCGGGCGGAACAATTGTTTGGGAAGGCGACCCCTATGGCGCACAAATCAATATGCAAGCCGTGTATGATGTTCCAGGTGGTGCAAACCCCGCTATTTTACTTGAAGGAGATAATGTGAGTCAAAAAATACAAACAGAAGTAACCATAAATTTATTTGGCAATCTGTTAAACCCTGAAACACCCACTTTTGAAATTGATTTTCCAAACGCTTCTGGCGTTATGAAAAATGAACTAAATTATAGGCTAAACGACCAAGAACGCAGTCAACTTCAAGCAATTTCTTTGCTGTCGCAGGGGTCATTTATCAACCAAGTTTCTTTGGCTGCCATTTCAAGTCAAACCTTAACAAACAATCTTTTCCAAAAAGCATCAGGAGTTTTTGACAACATATTTGCTAGCGAAAATGACAAGCTGAATTTAAGTCTAGACTATTTACAAGGCGACCGCAATGCGGCAGCATCAATACAAAATCGAGACCGGTTAGGGGTGAGCCTTTCTACAAATATCAATGAGCGTATCATTATTGACGGTAAAGTAGGTGTTCCTGTGGGTAGCGAAGAAGAAACTACTGTTATTGGGGATGTTACCGTTGAATTTTTATTGAATAAACAGGGTACACTTCGTGCTCGTGTTTTTAATAAAGAAAATGAGTTTCAATATTTTGGCGATGAATTGGGCTATACGCAAGGTTTAGGAGTTAATTACCAAGTTCGTTTTGATTCTTTCAATGAACTTGTGCAAAAAATACTAAACAAATAAAAATTATTTCTTACCTGTTTAAACTTGATATAAAGTCAAGGTAATTTCATAATTTTGCAACGCAATTTTTCTAAATGACTACCAATAACAAGAGTCTGACCTCAATTCATAAAATAGGTGTGCTTACTTCAGGCGGTGATGCTCCTGGAATGAATGCTGCCCTTCGCTCGGTTGTTCGCTCTTGTGCTTATTATAAAATTCTATGTTTTGGAATTAGGCGTGGCTATCAAGGGATGATTGAAAATGACATCAAGCCATTAGGTCCACGATCTGTAAATAATATCATCAACAAAGGCGGTACGATTCTTAAATCTGCCCGATCAAATGAATTTAGAACTAAGGAAGGTCGTCAAAAAGCCTATGAAAATCTTCAAAAAAACGGCATTGATGCCCTTATCGTTATTGGAGGGGATGGTAGTTTTACTGGAGGATTGATTTTTCAAAAGGAATTTGGTATCCCAGTTATTGGTATCCCGGGTACTATTGATAACGATATTTACGGCACTTCACACACCATTGGTTATGATACGGCTTTGAATACCGTTGTTGATGCAGTGGATAAAATTCGGGATACTGCTATCTCCCATAACCGCTTGTTTTTTGTGGAAGTTATGGGTCGTGATGCTGGACATATTGCACTAAATACAGGTATTGGTGCAGGCGCAGAGGAAATTCTTATTCCAGAAGAAGATATGGGCTTAGACCGTTTATTGGATTCTTTAAAACGCTCCAAAAAATCTGGCAAACTCTCTAGTATTGTCATGGTAGCTGAAGGAGATAAAATCGGGAAAAACGTATTTGAACTTGCAGAGCATATTGAAGAAAACCTTCCCGATTATGAGGTGCGTGTTTCCGTTTTAGGACATATGCAACGCGGTGGTGCTCCCACTTGTTTTGACCGTGTTTTGGCTAGCCGCATGGGGCTTAAGGCTGTTGAAGCCCTCCGTGATGGAATTTCTAGAAATATGATAGGAATAGCTGACGGAAAAATGATTTTAACTCCCTTAGATAAAGCAATTAAAGGAGAATCAAAAATTGATATGGAACTCGTTCGTGTATCAGAAATAATGAGACTTTAAACTATAAATATATAAACTATGGCAACCCTTAGAATTGGAATTAACGGATTTGGTCGCATTGGACGTATGGTCTTTCGTGCATCGCTAAACAGAGACGATATTGAAGTAGTAGCAATCAACGACCTACTTGACGTTGAGCACTTGGCGTATCTTTTAAAGTACGACTCGGTTCACGGAATTGTAGATGCTTCTGTAGAAGTCTCTGATGGTCAGTTGGTTGTTAATGGGAAAACCATTCGTATCACAGCAGAGCGTGACCCCAAAAATTTACAGTGGGATGCCATAGGTGCAACAATTGTTGCAGAATGCACGGGCATTTTCACCACATTAGACATGGCGCAATCGCATATTGATGGTGGTGCTAAAAAAGTCGTTATATCTGCACCATCAAAAGACGCCCCTATGTTTGTAATGGGTGTAAATCATGAAGATGTAAAAGCAAATGATTTAATCGTTTCAAACGCATCGTGTACTACAAACTGTTTGGCACCACTTGCAAAAGTGTTAAACGATGCTTTTGGTATTGAGGAAGCCCTAATGACTACTGTTCATGCTGTTACCGCTACGCAAATGACAGTTGATGGACCTTCTAGAAAAGACTATCGCGGCGGTCGCTCATCTATGCTAAACATCATTCCCGCATCTACTGGTGCTGCCAAGGCAGTAACCAAAGTTATTCCTTCATTGGAGGGTAAGATTACAGGTATGGCGTTCCGTGTTCCCACAGCAGATGTTTCAGTAGTTGACCTTACTGTTAAACTTTCTTCTGAAACTAGTTACGACGGCGTTATGAAAGCCCTAAAAGAAGCTTCTGAAGGTGCTTTGGCTGGTGTGTTAGGCTATACGGAAGAGCTTGTAGTATCACAAGATTTTATTGGTGATGCGCGCACCTCTATCGTTGATGCTAACGCAGGCATCGAATTAAACGGGTCTTTTTTCAAAATTGTTTCGTGGTATGACAATGAAGCTGGATACTCTCATAAGTTGCTCGACCTTGCCCTACATGTAAGTCAACTCTAGAAAAATGAAGCTTATTGTTGATAGCGGTTCCACCAAAACAGACTGGATTGCTTTAGATGCTAATAATGAGGTGTCTTTTGAAACGCAAACACAGGGCTTAAACCCTCAGGTGCTTTCTGACCAGATTCTTGAAGAGCGCATTGTTAACAACTACGACTTATATCGCCAACGCAAGTCGGTAAAACAAATTTACTTTTACGGGGCTGGATGTGGCACACGTCCACCCCGTGAACTACTTAAAGATGTTTTGCAAGGAATATTCGTAAATGCCCAAATTCTGGTCAAGGAAGATACTTTTGCAGCCGTGTATGCAGCAACAACAGCTTGTGAAAAAAGCATTGTTTGTATTCTTGGAACTGGCTCGAATTGCAGTTATTTTGATGGAGCAGAAGTAGAGCAACGCATTACATCTTTAGGCTATATTTTGATGGATGATGGAAGTGGTAATTACTATGGCCGTCAACTACTTCGTGATTATTATTTTAATAAGATACCGAAAGAGATGGCAAAAGTTTTTGAAGACTCCTTTGATTTATCCTCAGAAACGATTAAGGCCAATTTGTACAAAAAACCAAATCCAAATACCTATTTGGCAACTTTTGCACGTTTTCTTATCGAGAATAAAGAAAATGAATACAGTCAGGGGCTAATCAAAAAAGGATTTGACTTGTTTGCCCGACACCAAATTTTGCAGTTTGAAAATGCAAAAGAAGTTCCTGTTCATTTTATTGGCTCTATTGCTTTTTATCTGCAACAAGAATTAAAAGAAGTATTGGCAAGCCTTGGACTCACCACAGGAAAGATTTTAAAAAAACCTATCGAAGGTTTGGTGGACCACCACAAAAACCTCGATTAGCGTACCGCAATTAGCGAAATCTCCACATTTACGTTTTTTGGTAATACTGCCACTTGCACAGTTTCTCTGGCAGGTGCTGTTTCATGGTTAAAGTATGAACCATAGACTTCATTAATGGCAGCAAAATCATTCATATCTGAAATGAAAATACTGCACTTAACCACATGTGAAAAATCCATGTCCGCTGCCTTGAGCACAGCTACTAAATTTTCCATGACTTGTTTGGTTTCTTGTTTAATATTTCCCAAAACAAGTGTGTTAGTTTTTGGATCTATGGCAATCTGACCACTAGCATACAGCGTGTCATTTTTAAGTACTGCCTGATTGTAAGGTCCAATGGGTAAGGGCGCGTTATCGGTTTTAATTATTCTTTTCATGTATTACTTTTAAAGTCTTTTGTCTGGTTCACGACGTTTATCGTATTTTAAGTCACGTAGCATTCCCGATTTTACACCAATAAAAAAATACCATGATTGGCGGTAACCAAATGGCGTCCATGATATGTTCATGTTCCAACTGTCTAAATCACGGTCGATACCCAAATTAGTGAATGTCACACCTTTGTTTTTAAAATCGTATCCTGAAGAAACGTTAACTTTCCACTTTGGTGTAAGTGATACGTTTGCCGATGCCATAAGCGAATTATTACTAATGATTTTCTCCTGCCTTTGGTTAGAATACGTCAAACTATGCCTAACATTAATGCTCCATGGAATATTTGTGGTGTAAAATGCTGATTTTTTGGTATCAGACTCACTTGATTCTTTGTTATTGTTTAAACCAAACCTACCTGCATCTTCGTCAATACCCCTATTGTTGTCTAAACCCGGGATGGCACTTTGATTATCACTCTTTGAATTTGAGTTTCCTTTACTTTTAAATGTGTGCC
>JAFMFL010000004.1 GCA_017856205.1 Flavobacteriaceae bacterium | reverse complement strand
AATGCAAGTTCATGCCAACCGCAATCGCTCTTAAATTTTGATCTACTCTCAAAAAGAGGTTCCTTACATGCCGTACAGGCATAGGTTCCCTTCTCAAAATGGAGATTGTATTCTCCTGTGTGCGGATATTCTGTGCCTTTTTCGCGCAAAATGCGAAAAGCCTCTGGGCTGAGTTTGTCTTTCCAATAGGCGTTTGTCTTTTTCATATCAACGGTAGTTTTTGTGGTTTTTTCAGCAGGTTGTTGCCCACAAGCATTCAGTGTTGTGAAGAAGCAAAATATGAGGATAAAAAATGGTGTTTTCATGATGTTTGAATAAAAGATTTGATGTGTTGCATGACATTTTCGTCGCGAAGAATTCTACGATGTCCCAGCCCTTTGGTTTTAATCAAAGTAGCATTTGGGTGATGCGCAGCAATGTTATCGGCGGAACCTACACTTACATCATAATCTTTTTCGTCATGAAGGATAAGTGTGGGGGTTTGGAGATTTTGTACAGCCTTAAATGGCGAAAAATCATCAATTTTTAACTTGAATTTTCGTTCAAAATAGGTAATCATGTGCGCTGAGGTTTTTTTATTTAGTCCAAACGACAGCATGTAATTATCAAAAATCGTGCGCATATTATCTGCAGCACCAAGTGTTATGATTTTTTTTGTTTTCCGAGGTGTTTTGCAATAGTTGAAAATCGCCATTCCCCCAAATGAATGTCCAATGAGATAGTCAAAACCATGATATTGGTCATCCAAGTGTGAAATCGTGGCTATCATTTGTAAGATGTTGGTTGTTTTTCCAGATGATTTACCATGCGCAGGGGCATCGTATGAGACTACATGATACCCTTCTTTATGAAGTGTTTCTGCAATCCGATAAAGTTGTGTTCCTCTGCCACTCCAGCCATGTGCTAGAAGCACTTTTTTACCTGAGTTTTTCCATGTGAAGGTTAAAATTTCTCTATCAATACTGGGAATACGCACTCGCTCTTGAATGCAATTTGCCAGGGCTTTTTTCTCTTTTTCTGGAATGCTAAACTTTATTGGCGTTGAAAAAATATATGCTGCAGCGCGCATTGCCAAGTAGGGGGATAATCGTTCTAAGTTCTTGAACATGAGGCGTAACCAAACTGGAACACTGAATCCCTGTTGGTGTTTTTTTTTCGTATTCATTGAGGCAAAGGTAACATTCTCATATGTATTGTTTAAAAACAATTTTGTTTATTTGAACAAACATAGATATGCCAACATACAAAAAGGGCGATAAAAAATTGTTACGTGCTTGGGTCTCTTACGACTGGGCAAATTCAGTTTATTTTCTCGTTATTACTTCAACTATTTTTCCCTTATACTACGGTTACATTTGTGGTGACCAAACCTATTTGGATGTTTTTGGCATGCAAGTAAAAAACACGGCTTTGATAAGCTACGTTACGGCTTTGGCATTTGTTGTTATTGCCTTGTGGTCACCTATTCTTTCGGGTATAGCCGACTATATGGGTAATAAAAAGCGTTTTATGCAGTTCTACTGCTATCTTGGTGCAACGGCATGTGTGGGGCTGTATTGGTTTGACATTCAAAACTTGTACTGGGGATTATTATTCTATTTTTTAGCATTGATTGGTGCCTGGTCTAGCTTGGTTTTTTACAACTCATATTTGCCAGATATCGCATATCCCGAACAACAAAATCGGATAAGTGCTCGTGGTTTTGCTCTTGGCTATATTGGTAGTGTATTGTTACTTCTTGTAAATCTGTTTATGGTGCTAAAACCAGAGGCATTTGGCATTGCTGGTGAAGGAGGTGAAGCTTCACTTAAGGCTATGCGCTATTCGTTTATTTCGGTTGGTGTATGGTGGTTTTCGTTTAGCCATATTGCCTTTTATCATTTGCCTCGTGGTAATAAAGACAAAGTATATACTAAAGATATTTTCTTTAATGGCTATCGCGAGCTTAAATCGGTTTGGAAAAGCCTAAAAAAGCTCAATTTTCTAAAGCGTTATTTGGGTGCTTTTTTTGTTTTTAGCATGGCGTTGCAAACGGTTATGCTAGTGGCAGCTTATTTTGGTGAGCAAGAAATTTCTTGGTCGGCAGAAGAAAAAACTACAGGCCTGATTGTTAGTATTTTACTTATTCAAATCATTGCCATTTTTGGAGCGTTATTGTCGTCCAAATTGGCTAATCGTTGGGGTAACATTAAAACCTTGATTCTGCTCAACGCCATTTGGGTGAGCCTATGTGTAAGTGCCTATTTTATTTATGAACCCATTGAGTTTTACATCGTAGCGGGTTTTGTAGGGCTTTGCATGGGTGGTATTCAATCGGTGGCGCGTTCTACATACTCCCAACTTATTCCCAAAACAATTGACACCACTTCATATTTCAGTTTTTATGATGTTGCCGAAAAGGTGGGAATCGTAATTGGTATGCTAATGTACGCCACCGTGGATCAAATTACCGGTAGCATGCGTAATGCCATTTTGTTTTTTGTGCTATTTTTCTTGACCGGAGCTGTAATGCTCATTCGATTAGAGCGCACCAACAAAAAGGCATTGTAACACCATTTATTTTTTGGTTACATCACCAGAGCCGATTATTTTCTTTTCAATTTCAATTACAGATTTATTGACCTCAATATCCCCCGATCCTACAATTTTGGCATCTAATTTTTGTTCGGCATGGAATTTTATATCCCCAGAGCCAACCACCTTTCCTTCGCAGATATTAACAAAAAGTTCATCACCGTCAATATCGCCAGAGCCGTTTACAGCGGCTTCAAAAAAATCTGCTTTCCCAGAAACGTTAATATCTCCAGAACCATTTACTACGGCTTTTACGTCAGTTGCTTTTAGGTCAACATCTATATCACCTGAGCCGTTAACTTGTAGTTTTATGTTTTTAGCCTTCAATGGAAATGTTCCTTCAATCTCACCAGAGCCATTAAGTGCAAGTTTATGTACGTCTTGAACAGGAACGGTAATTAAGATGCTTTTGCCTTTTGAAGGACGCAATTCAGTGCGGTCTTTACTTTTTATTTTAAGTGCATCGTTTTTAACGCTAAGTTCAATATACTCAAGTAAATTCTCTTCCGCTTTGAGTGTAATTTTCCCTTCTTTACCATCCACTAAAACAACATCAATGTTGCCATTTACGATAATTTCATCGTAAGCAGCTACATCACGAGTTTCTGTTACAACGTTTCCATTTCCTTTGATTTTAGAACCCCATTGGGCATTCATGGGTATAGAAAAAACTAAAAAAAGTGTACCAATTAAAAAGTGTATTAATTTCATGTGTGTGTATTTTGGGTTAACATCTTAATAACGATTTTAATTGTGTTTTGTTACAATGGCACGGCGTTTGAAACATATTATATGTTTAAAAAATTGCTTTTATTGCAACTGCTTTTAAAGACAAAGCAGACAAAATGGCACACCAATAGATTATGTCCGAAACAAAAATTTTATCCCTCGAAAACCTTTTGCCACAAGATTTGGAAGATGAGGCGGATTTAATTCCGCTTATGACTACCGATGATGAAGAAGCCATTCAGAAGGAGCCTGTACCAGAAGAATTGCCCATACTTCCGTTAAAAAACACAGTGCTATTTCCAGGCGTGGTCATACCAATTACCGCAAGCCGCGACAGGTCTATTAAATTAATTAAGGCGGTAAATAATGGCAACAAATTGCTAGGTGTAGTTGCTCAACAAAGGGGTGAGACCAAATCACCCTCACCAGATGATTTGTTTCAGAAAGGTACTCTAGCAAAAGTACTACGTGTGCTCAAAATGCCAGATGGCAACACAACTATAATATTACAGGGTAAAAAAAGATTTGAGACACTGGAGTATGTAACAGAACTCCCTTATTTGACCGCCAAAGTGGCAAGTTTAGAAGAAATTCGTCCCGAAGACAACGAGCCCAATTTTTCAGCAATTATCGACTCTATTCGAGAATTGGCTTTA
The DNA here is from genome assembly GCA_017856205.1 of Flavobacteriaceae bacterium. Taxonomy (GTDB): domain Bacteria; phylum Bacteroidota; class Bacteroidia; order Flavobacteriales; family Flavobacteriaceae; genus UBA7446. Next base: position 36,028 of record JAFMFL010000004.1, on the reverse strand, counting down.
AAAATTATTGCGCAAAATCCTGAAATTCCTTCAGAAGCTTCGTTCGCTATAAAAAACATTCAAAGCAGTGCGTTTTTGGTCAATTTTGTTTCGTCCAATATGGACATGACAGTTGCCGGAAAACAAGATATCTTGGAGCAAGATAATCTAGAACAACGCGCATTGATGTGCTTAAAACAAATGAATATTGAATATCAAAAGTTATCGCTAAAGAATGATATTCAAACTAAAGTACGACACGATTTAGATCAACAACAACGCGAATATTTTTTGCATCAACAGATGAAAACCATTCAAGAAGAACTGGGAGGTGTGTCTTATGATGAGGAAGTGCAAGAAATGCGTGGACGCGCTAAAACCAAAGCTTGGGATGACAAGGTTGCCAAACATTTTAATAAAGAGTTAGCAAAATTAGAGCGCATGAATCCGCAAGTGGCAGAGTATTCTGTACAGCGCAATTATTTGGATTTGTATTTGGATCTTCCTTGGAACACCTTTTCAGAAGATTCATTTGACTTAGATAGGGCACAAAAAATTTTAGACCGTGACCATTTTGGATTGGACAAAGTCAAGCAGCGCATTATTGAACACCTAGCAGTTCTAAAACTCCGCAACGACATGAAATCTCCGATTTTGTGTTTGGTAGGGCCTCCGGGTGTCGGAAAAACATCATTGGGAAAATCTATCGCTGAGGCGCTAGGCAGAAAATATGTACGAATGTCTTTAGGAGGTATGCGTGACGAGGCAGAAATTCGTGGACACCGTAAAACCTATATTGGTGCAATGCCTGGTCGTGTGGTGCAAAACATCAAAAAAGCAACCACATCGAATCCTGTTTTTGTATTGGACGAGTTAGATAAGCTTGCAGAGAGTGCACATGGAGACCCTTCATCTGCCATGCTTGAAGTACTAGATCCCGAGCAAAACACTACTTTTTACGACAATTACTTGGAAACAGGTTATGACTTATCAAAAGTAATGTTTATTGCTACGGCAAACTCCTTATCCACTATTCAACCAGCCCTTCGGGATCGTATGGAAATCATTGAAGTGTCAGGCTATACATTGGAAGAAAAAGTGCAAATTGGATTGCGCTATTTGTTGCCAAAGCAAATTGCTGAGCACGGATTAATAAAGGCAGCTATTAAGATTCCCAAGGCTACCATGCAGCATTTGGTTGCAGGCTATACGCGAGAGTCTGGAGTACGTGGCTTGGACAAACAAATTGCCAAAGTGGTACGTCATTATGCTATGTTAGAGGCAAAAGAAACACCACGTGAACCCAAACTTGAAATGGCTGAGTTAGAATCTATTTTGGGTCCAGCAAAACTGCTCCGTGACTCATATGAAAATAACAATGTTGCGGGAGTGGTTACAGGTTTGGCGTGGACTCAGGTTGGTGGTGATATTTTGTTTATTGAGTCTTCAATTAGCAAAGGAAATGGGGCGCTTTCCATTACAGGTAATCTGGGCAAAGTGATGAAAGAATCGGCTACCATTGCGTTGCAATACATCAAGGCGCACGCCGATGACTTGGGCATTGCGAATGACTTTTTTGGAAAACATAATTTCCATATTCATGTGCCCGAAGGCGCTACGCCTAAAGATGGACCTAGCGCAGGGATTACAATGATTACTTCCTTGGTTTCGAGTATTTTACAACGCAAAGTTAAAAACCGAATTGCCATGACAGGTGAAATTACGCTTCGTGGAAAAGTGTTACCTGTGGGCGGGATTAAGGAAAAGATTTTGGCAGCCAAACGTGCCAATATCAAAGAAATCATTTTAAGTAAGAAAAACGAATCAGACATAGGAGAAATTCCTGAGCGTTACCTAAAAGGATTACAATTTCATTATGTCGCTACAATTGACCAAGTTTTGGAAATTGCCATCACCAAGCAACGTGTTTCGGGTACGAAAAAGCGTTAACTTACGTTTTTAGTACGAATGAAGAGGGTTTTAGTTTGCTGTTTTTTGGTTTTGTTGACTACGTCAGTAGCGCAAATTGGCGGCGATGCTACCTACCGTTTTTTGGAACTTTCTGCTTCGCCAAGACAGTTGGCATTGGGTAATCCCGTTACCTTGCAAGACACAGACATTAGTGCCACACTTGCTAACCCAGCAACCATTCGAGGTGAACACGGGGGTCAGTTGATGGTAAATTATGAGCCCTACTTTGATGGTATTCATCGTGGTGCTGCTGCGTATGCGTATACGCTCAATCGCGCAAAAGCACTAGTTTTTGATGTCAATTACATCCATTATGGCACCTTTGAGGGTGCCGATGCGCTGGGGAATTCCACTGCAGATTTTAGTGGTAGCGAGGTAGCAATTGGATTAGCCTCTTCGCATTATTTTTTGCGTCCCAATATACACGTTGGCGCACGTGTGCGCTACATTTTGTCTAATTTGGACACCTACACTTCATCTGGCATAACTGTTGATGTTGGTTTGTACTATAATCCTATTGGAAAACCGTTTCGAGTGGCATTGGTCTATCAGCATTTGGGGAAGCAACTTTCTGCCTACGAAGATGTTTTTGAACCCCTTCCTGCTAACTTAACACTTGGCTTTTCTAGTGCCTTAGAGCACTTGCCTCTGCGATGGCATGTGTCGTTACATCACTTAAACAAATGGCCGCTACTTTTTGATAATCCTGAAGAAGCTACTACCGACCTGAGTGGAAACAGTACACAACAAAAATCGGGACTGGTAAAGAAAGTATTGCGCCATGCTACTTTTGGTGTGGAAGTGTTTCCCGAGGGCTTGTTTTCCATTCGTTTGGGTTATCACGCACAGCGTGCTGCAGAATTACGTATTTTAGAGGTGCGGAATTTTTCGGGGTTGTCGTTTGGTGTGGGCATGCAATTACGTCGATTGCGTTTTCAGTTAAGTCACGCCAGATATAACGTGGCTGGAAACCGCACCTTTTTGGGACTAACCTTAGAGCCAAAACAATGAAAAAACCATTTGTCATTGCCATAGACGGCGCATCTTCTACAGGGAAAAGTACGTTAGCCAAAGCCTTGGCACAGGCATTGGGTTTTGTATATGTCGATTCAGGTGCTATGTATCGTGGGGTAACCTTATTTGCGCAACAACATGGCTGGCTTAGCCCAACGCATTTTGATACGGAAACCTTAATAACTCATTTGGACGATATTCAATTGACATTTAATAACAACAATTTATTGCTCAATGGCATAGATGTCAGTACCGAAATTAGAACTATGACTGTTTCAAACGGGGTAAGCCAGGTGGCAGCAGTTTCTGCTATCCGGTCTTTTTTGGTGGCGCAACAACGCGCTATTGGCGCACAACATAATGTTGTTATGGACGGACGTGACATCGGCACGGTGGTTTTTCCTAATGCCGACGTAAAATTGTTTTTAACTGCTGATGCAAATATCCGTGCGCAACGTCGCTACGATGAACTTAAAGGCACTGACCCAAGCGTTACGCTTGATGCTATTTTGGAAAATATTACCCAACGCGACCATTTAGATAGCACACGTGCTGACTCTCCGTTGGTGCAAGCAACAGATGCAATTGCTATTAACGCTGCCGAATTTAGCATTACAACCTTACAAACCCATGTGCTAGCGTTGGTAAAAAAACGAATGGGGATTTAGTTTTTCTGCTAACCTTTTGCCCATATATATAAAAATAGTACATTTGCGCACCTCTTAAGAAGCGCCTTAGAGTAATATTGAGAGAAAATAAAAATTAACCCTTCTGTACAGCAGCGCTTTTTACTCAGCTTGCAGAATACAAATAACCGCAGCATGGCTGACGAAAACCAACCCCTAGAAGAAGCAACGGAAGACGCTGTTCCTACCCAGACCGCTACTGAAGAAGTACAACCTGAAGCAATAGAAACCCCACAAGAAGAAGACAATACACCAACCGTTTCTCCCGATGAATTTTTAGCCAATTTTGATTGGCAAAACTACGAAGAGGGCATTGAAGCTGTTGAAGACGGTAAGTTAAAAGAGTTTGAAAAACTCGTTGCTGAAAATTTTGTTGATACGCAAGGATCTGATGTTGTTCATGGAAAAGTAATCCATATGACAGACCGCGAGGCGATTATTGACATTAACGCCAAATCTGAAGGCGTAATTTCACTTAACGAATTTCGTTACAACCCCGACCTAAAAGTAGGCGATACGGTGGAAGTAATGATTGATACCCGCGAAGACAAAACGGGACAACTTATTTTGTCGCACCGCAAGGCGCGCACTATCATGGCTTGGGATCGTGTAAACGCTGCCCATGACAGTCAAGAAGTGGTAACAGGATTTGTAAAGTGCCGCACCAAAGGTGGAATGATTGTAGACGTATTTGGCATTGAGGCATTCTTACCAGGCTCACAAATTGATGTAAAGCCTATTCGTGACTACGACCAGTATGTAAACAAAAACATGGAATTTAAGATTGTAAAAATCAACCATGAATTTAAGAACGTAGTGGTATCGCACAAAGCACTTATTGAGGCGGATATCGAAGAGCAAAAGAAAGAAATCATTGCGCAGCTTGAAAAAGGCCAGGTGTTAGAAGGAACGGTGAAAAACATCACATCATACGGTGTGTTCATTGATCTTGGAGGCGTTGACGGGTTGGTTCACATTACAGATCTATCGTGGAACCGTATCAACCACCCAAGCGAAATTTTGGAAGTAGAGCAACAACTAAATGTTGTAATTCTTGACTTTGATGACGATAAGTCACGTATTCAATTAGGTGTAAAACAACTTACACAGCATCCATGGGAAGCTATTGGCGATACCATGAAAGAAGGTGATACTATCAAAGGTAAAGTAACCGTTATTGCGGATTATGGTGCTTTTGTTGAGGTTGCACCAGGTGTTGAGGGGCTTGTTCACGTTTCTGAAATGTCTTGGAGTACGCATTTGCGCTCTGCTCAAGATTTTGTGAAAGTGGGCGATGAAGTTGAAACGGTTATTTTAAATCTTGATCGTGAGGAACGTAAAATGTCTTTGGGAATCAAGCAACTAACACAAGATCCTTGGACAGATATTACTATCAAATACCCATTAGGGTCTAAGCACACAGGTGTGGTACGCAACTACACGAACTTTGGTGTGTTTGTAGAACTTGAAGAGGGTATCGATGGATTAATTTATATCTCTGACCTGTCATGGACAAAGAAAGTAAAGCATCCTTCTGAGGTTGTTACTGTTGGTCAAGAGTTGGATGTAATTGTTCTGGAACTTGATGTGGAAGGGCGTAAATTAAGCCTTGGTCACAAGCAAACTATGGACAATCCTTGGGAAAAATACGCCAAGACCTATGCTGAAGGTACTGTGCATGAACTTGCATTGACTGAAATCGTAGACAAAGGCGCTACCATTGTGCTGAACGACGACATCACGGCATTTGTTCCTGGACGTCACCTAGACAAGCAAGACGGCACAAAACTTTCTAAAGGCGAAACAGCTGAGTTTAAAGTAATTGAATTTAACAAAGACTTTAAGCGCGTTGTAATGTCACACGCTGCTGTTTATAAGGGAGTTGAGGCGGACAATGTTAAAACTGCTAAGCGCAAAATGTCGGAAAATGCAGAAAAATCCACTCTTGGAGATTTGGACGCATTGGCAGACCTAAAGCGCAAAATGGATGGCGATGCTTAGTCCAAATGTATAGAAAAATAAAAGGGGCGTTTATCGCCCCTTTTTTTATGCAATATTTTTCGCGATAAAGTCGCCTACATCACTTGTAGTATAGCTCCCCTCTGGGAAGACTTCGGGAGTACAAACACCTTGTGCAAGTGCCAAATCAACAGCATTGGTGATGGCATTTGCCTCTTTGTCCATATCAAAATGCGTGAGCATCATTGCTGCAGAAAGAATCATGGCAATAGGATTTGCAATTCCTTTTCCAGCCCCCTGCGGAAACGATCCGTGAATAGGCTCAAAAAGTGCATGCGTTGCCCCAACAGACGCCGAGGGCAATAATCCAATAGAACCACCAATAACGCTTCCCTCATCAGAAATAATATCTCCAAAAAGGTTGCTGGTGAGAATTACATCAAACTGGCTAGGTGCCAAAATCATTTGCATGGCAGCATTATCCACAAATAAAAAGCGAAGCTCAACATCACTGTATTCCGCTTGATGTAACTCGGTTACTACCCTACGCCACAGTCTGGAAGATTCCAATACATTGGCTTTATCAATTAGTGTAAGAATATTTCTTCTTTTTCTAGCAGCAACAAATGCCAAATGCGCAATGCGCTCAATTTCAGCTCGAGTATACTCACATAAGTCCGATGCTGTATTTTGGTCTTCCGATAAGGTTTTTTCACCAAAATAAATACCGCCAGTAAGCTCGCGATACATCACAAAATCGGTTCCTTTTACACGCTCTTCTTTTAGTGGAGATTGGTGCAACAAGGCATCAAATGTCTTTACAGGGCGAATATTAGTAAACAACCCTAACGCCTTTCTTATGGCAAGCAATCCTTGCTCCGGGCGTACTTTTGCGGTTGGATCGTTGTCGTATTTTGGGTCGCCAATAGCGCCAAAAAGCACGGCATCACTTTCTAAGCTTGCTTTTAGCGTGGCTTCGGGAAGTGGCTGTCCCGTTTTGTCAATGGCAACGGCTCCCATGTCTGCATAGGTGTAAGTAAACTCGTGTCCAAATTTTACGGCAACTGCATCTAAGACTTTTACAGCCTCTTGTACAATTTCGGGTCCAATCCCGTCTCCAGGAAGTACTGCAATTTGTTTTTTCATCGGTTTTTATTCAATAGGTTATTAGGAGCGATTGAGTTCAAACGCCTTGATAGCTTCCTTTTGGCTTAACAAATAATCAATATCATCATAGCCGTTAAGCAAACACATTTTTTTATATGCGTTAAGTTCAAAGGACACTACAATTCCTGCTTCAGGAACGCAAAGTTCTTGCGCTTCCAAATCAACTTTGGCTTGTGTGGCAGGATTTTTATCAATTGCTGCAAATATAGCTTTCAATTGCTCAGGTGAAACCTGAATAGGAAGTATGCCATTGTTTAGTGCGTTTCCTTTAAAAATATCTGCAAAAAAGCTAGACACCACCACACGAAATCCATAATCTGCCAATGCCCAAGCAGCGTGCTCACGGCTAGACCCACAACCAAAATTGTTTCCTGCTACTAAAATCTGCCCTGCATAAGCACTATTATTGAGGATGAAATCTGCTTTGGGTTTGTCGTCTGGGGTATATCGCCAATCGCGAAATAGATTTTCGCCAAATCCTTTTCGGTCTGTAGCTTTTAAAAACCTAGCCGGAATAATTTGATCCGTATCAACATTTTCTATCGTAAGCGGAACCATACCGCTTTCTAAGATTTGAAATTTTTCCATTAGTGTTGGGTTACATCTACAATTTTACCTGCTACCGCTGCTGCTGCTGCTGTTACAGGACTAGCCAATAGCGTTCGTGCGCCTTGCCCTTGTCGTCCTTCAAAGTTTCGGTTTGAAGTAGAAACGCAATAGGCGCCTGCTGGAATTTTATCATCGTTCATTGCCAAACAGGCAGAGCAACCAGGTTGACGTAATACAAAGCCTGCATCTTCAAAGATGCGATCTAATCCTTCTGCTACAATTTGTTTCGCCACTTGTTGTGAACCCGGAACGATTAATGCCGATACGTCTGGCGATTTTTGCTTGCCTGCCACGTAGTTGGCTGCAGCTCTAAAATCCTCAATTCTAGAGTTGGTACAGCTGCCAATAAACACATGACTAATAGGCATATGAAGTAAGTTGCTTCCTGCTTTTAGCCCCATATAATTCAACGACTTGATAAAGCTAGCATCGTCTAATTCTGGGATTGCATCTCCAATTTTCACGCCCATGCCCGGATTAGTTCCGTAGGTAATCATGGGTCGGATATCGGCTGCATCAAATTGGTGCTCTAAGTCAAAAATTGCGCCTTCATCTGTTGGGAGGGTTTTCCAATAAGCGATTTTGTTTTTCAGTTCTTCACCCTTTGGTGCAAATTCACGACCAGAAACGTAATCAAAAGTGGTTTGGTCGGGAGCAATCATACCGCCACGTGCTCCCATTTCAATACTCATATTGCAGACCGTCATACGTCCTTCCATACTCATTTGCTCAAACACAGAACCAGCGAACTCTACAAAGTAGCCTGTTCCTGCATCGGTGCCTAATTTTGAAATAACGTAAAGAATAACGTCTTTAGGCTGTACATCGGGGTGTAAATCACCAGAAACGATTACGCGCATACTTTTTGGCTTTGCCACCAACAAGCATTGACTAGCAAATACCTGTGCTACTTGGCTTGTTCCAATACCAAATGCAATGGTGCCAAACGCACCGTGCGTAGAAGTGTGGCTATCGCCACAAACCATGGTCATTCCGGGTTGGGTAATGCCCAATTCGGGACCTATAACATGAACAATTCCTTGATAGGGGTGCCCCAAGCCGTAAAGTGTTACATTGTGTTTTTCACAATTTTCAGAAAGTTGTGCCACTTGCTTGCGCGAAAGCGCATCTTGAATGGGTAAATGCTGATTTTCAGTGGGAACGTTATGGTCGGCAGTAGCTACAACTTGCTGTGGTCTAAAGAGCGGAATCCCTTTTTCATCCAGCACATTAAACGCTTGCGGACTGGTAACTTCGTGGATTAAATGCTTGTCAATGTACAAGATGTCTGGGCCGTTTTCTACGGATGACACCACGTGGCTATCCCAGACCTTATCAAAAAGTGTTTTCTTCATGTAAGTTTAACTAATTCCGGCAGTTTTTACGATTTCAGGAATATCGTCGTCGGTAATTTCTTTCTTTCTATCTGCAAAGTTTAAAAAAGTAGCATATGCCAAATCGAGTTCTTCTTTTGTAAGCTCTATGCCGATGTTCTTAGCGCGATAGGCAAGTGCGGCACGACCGCTTCGTGCCGTTAGTACGATAGAAGACGTATCTACCCCCACATCATGAGGGTTGATAATCTCATAGGTTTCACGGTTTTTGATTACGCCATCTTGGTGAATACCCGAACTGTGTGCAAACGCATTTGCACCCACAATGGCTTTGTTTGGTTGTACTACCATGCCCATCGCTTCGGAAACCATACGGCTGGTTTCTGATAATAATTGTGCTCGGATATTTGTGTCTAGCCCTAAATCTGGGTGCTGACGCATAATCATAACCACTTCTTCTAAGGAAGTATTTCCAGCACGCTCACCAATACCATTTATGGTACATTCAATTTGGCGTGCACCATTAATAACCCCTGAAATGGAATTTGCGGTTGCTAGTCCTAAATCGTTGTGGCAATGACACGAAAGCGTTGCCTTGTGAATAGAAGGCACATGCTCCATTAAGTATTTTATTTTGGCTCCGTATTCTTCAGGAAGGCAATATCCTGTGGTATCGGGGATATTTAAAACGGTAGCTCCTGCCTGTATCATGGCTTCGCATACTTGTGCTAGATAGGCGTTGTCTGTTCTTCCCGCATCCTCGGCATAAAACTCAATATCTTCAACAAACGTTTTAGCATATTTTACAGCAGCGACACCACGCTCAATGATTTTTTCGCGAGTAGAGCGAAATTTATGTTCGATATGCGAATCTGAAGTGCCAATTCCAGTGTGAATTCTTGCACGTTTGGCAGGTTTTAATGCCTCTGCTGCTACTTCAATATCTTTTTGAACTGCACGTGTAAGTCCACAAACAATAGCATTTTCTACTGTTTTGGCTACGTCGCTAACGGCTTCAAAATCACCCGGAGAGGAAATGGGAAATCCAGCTTCAATAATATCAACACCAAGGACATCTAGACGTTTAGCAAGAATCAACTTTTGTTCCTTGTTTAGCTTACAACCAGGCACTTGTTCACCGTCGCGCAAAGTGGTGTCAAAAATTTGAACGTGTTCTTTTCCCATTCATTTAAAGGTTAAGGGCAAAAGTAACCATTTTTAACTATAATGAAAATGGTAAATGAGTACAAATCTATACTACTGTGATTTGTAAAAAATCATTAAACCTTTTGCGTGTTCACATCATCCCACAGCGCATCTTTTGGAGGTGGTGCGGTAAATGTTATGGGTTCTTTTTGTGTTGGATGCTTAATGGTTATTTTTCTGGCATGTAAATGAATACTACCATCTTTGTTGGGTCGTTTTGCTCCGTATTTTAGGTCACCTTTAATACTTAATCCTTCTGCGCTTAATTGCGCTCTTATTTGATGGTGCCTTCCTGTTAGTAATTCAATTTCAAGCAAACTGTATCGGTCAAGTGTTTGTTTTTTGGTGTAGATGAGTTTTGCAATTTTGCTATTGGGTACTTCCTTTTTGTGCGCATACGATTTGTTTTGTGAAGGCTTGCTTACCAAATAATGTTCCAATTGGGTAGGGTAAGTGCTTGGGATTCCAGTCACCATTGCCCAGTATATTTTTTGGGTCGATTTTTCGACAAATTGCTTGTTAAGGCGTGTCAATGCCTTTGAGGTTTTTGCCAGCACCATAACCCCACTTGTTGGTCGGTCTAACCTGTGAGGCAAGCCCAAATACACATTTCCAGGCTTTTGGTCGCGGTGCTTGATCATGTTTTTACATACATCCAAAACAGACGCATCTCTTGTGTTATCGCCTTGCGAAAGCATCCCTGCCGGTTTGTTTATGACCAGTAAGTGATTGTCTTCAAAAAGAATTTCAGGGAGCAATTAGTACTGTTCGTCTTTATTGGGAAAATCGCTAGATTTTACATCTTTAATATAGCGTTGCACAGCATCTGTCATTTGGTCGTACAAATTCATGTACCTGCGTAAAAACCTTGGGCTAAATTCGGTTGTAAGTCCTAGCATGTCATGCAATACTAATACTTGTCCGTCAACACCATTTCCTGCGCCAATGCCAATAACAGGTATGTTGACCACTTTGGCTACTTTGGCAGCTAGCGCAGCGGGAATCTTTTCTAATACCAACGCAAAACAACCTAATTGCTCAAGCAACTTTGCGTCCTCTAAAAGTTTTTTGGCTTCGGCTTCTTCTCTAGCACGCACCGTATATGTCCCAAATTTATATATAGATTGTGGGGTTAATCCAAGATGCCCCATAACAGGAATTCCTGCATTTAAAATACGGGTCATGGAGTCTTTAATTTCAGCGCCTCCTTCAATTTTTACTGCATGCGCACCTGCTTCTTTCATAATTCGAATGGAAGAGCGCAAAGCTTCTTTTGGATCGGATTGGTAGCTTCCAAAAGGCAAATCTACCACCACCAAAGCGCGCTTTACAGCACGTACTACTGCTGTGGCGTGATATAGCATTTGGTCGATGGTAATGGGCAATGTGGTTTCATGCCCGGACATCACATTTGACGCCGAATCTCCTACCAAAATCACATCGATATTTGCGGCGTCCACCGCTTTTGCCATAGAAAAATCGTATGCTGTAAGCATCGAAATTTTTTCTCCTGCCTGTTTCATTTCAATTAGCGAGTTTGTGGTCACACGCTTGTACGCTTTTTTAGCAGCTGACATATTTCTTTTTTCCAAAAATACACTATTGAGCGCATATGTATGCAATATGACATCCTGTCAGTAAATTCAATTGGCATAATGATTGACAATAGTTAGTAAAATATTTTAATAATGAGTAAGATTATCGGTATTGATTTAGGAACAACCAACTCGTGTGTTTCTGTAATGGAGGGTAATGAACCCGTCGTAATTCCAAACGCAGAAGGAAAGCGTACTACTCCTTCGGTTATTGCGTTTGTAGAAGGCGGCGAAATAAAAGTAGGCGACCCCGCAAAGCGTCAAGCGGTTACCAATCCCACCAAAACCATTTCTTCTATCAAAAGATTTATGGGGAATAAGTTTTCAGAATCTAAAAACGATGTGGAGCGTGTTCCTTATAAAGTAGTAAAAGGCGATAACGACACACCTCGTGTGGATATCGATGGTCGTTTGTACACCGCGCAGGAACTTTCTGCTATGGTGTTGCAAAAAATGAAGAAAACTGCCGAGGACTACTTAGGTCAAACGGTTACAGAAGCGGTGATTACTGTCCCTGCTTATTTTAACGATGCACAGCGTCAAGCAACCAAAGAAGCAGGTGAAATATCCGGACTTAAAGTACAGCGTATTATTAACGAGCCAACGGCTGCTGCCTTGGCTTATGGTTTAGACAAAGGAGGCTCAGACAAAAAAATTGCCGTATATGACCTTGGTGGAGGTACATTTGATATTTCCGTACTTGAGCTTGGCGATGGCGTTTTTGAGGTACTTGCTACAAACGGAGATACACACTTGGGTGGAGACGATTTTGACGATGTCATTATTCATTGGTTGGCATATGAATTTGAAGAGGCAGAAGACATTGATCTTCGCAAAGACCCAATGGCACTTCAACGTTTAAAAGAAGCTGCCGAAAAAGCAAAAATTGAATTGTCGTCTTCTACACAAACGGAAATCAATTTACCTTATATAACGGCAACGGCATCTGGACCAAAGCACTTGGTGAAAACACTTACACGTGCAAAATTTGAGCAACTTGCCGACGAGCTTGTAAAACGCTCTATGAATCCAGTGAAAAATGCCCTTGACGATGCAGGACTTTCTACTGGCGATATTGACGAGGTTATTTTGGTGGGTGGTTCTACGCGCATTCCTGTGATTCAAGAAGAAGTAGAAAAATTCTTTGGAAAAAAGCCTTCAAAAGGAGTAAATCCAGATGAGGTTGTTGCCATTGGAGCAGCCATTCAAGGAGGTGTTCTAACAGGAGATGTGAAAGACGTATTGCTTTTGGATGTTACGCCTCTTTCGTTGGGTATTGAAACAATGGGCGGTGTGATGACAAAATTGATTGAATCCAACACCACGATTCCTACGAAGAAATCACAAGTGTTTTCTACGGCTGCCGACAACCAGCCTTCGGTAGAAATTCACGTATTACAAGGCGAGCGTTCTATGGCTACTGATAACAAAACCATTGGGCGTTTTCACTTAGATGGGATTCCACCAGCGCAGCGTGGCGTGCCGCAAATTGAAGTTACCTTTGATATTGATGCCAATGGACTGATTCACGTAACGGCACTCGATAAAGCCACTAATAAGTCTCAGGACATTCGTATTGAAGCGTCTTCTGGACTTACAGAAGAGGAAATTGAGCGTATGCGCAAAGAAGCGGAAGCAAACGCAGATGCAGATAAAAAAGCTAAAGAGGAAGCAGATGTTTTAAACAATGCCGACCAAATGATTTTCCAAACGGAAAAGCAATTGAAAGAATTTGGCGACAAGCTCTCTGCAGATAAAAAAGCACCTATCGAAACGGCCCTTGAGGCACTTAAAAAAGCCTATGAGTCTAAAGATTTGGATGCGATTAAACCTGCATTAGACAACATAAACGAAGCCTGGAAACAAGCTTCTGAAGAAATGTACAAAGCGCAGCAAGAGGCTGGGGGACAAGCCCCACCAACAGAAGATGCTGCCGCATCTTCATCTTCCGACGATGATGATGTAGAAGATGTTGATTTTGAAGAAGTAAAATAACTACAATTCATTGCGCCCCGCACAGCGGGGCGCAACACTTTTTATGGATAACAAAACCATTTTAAAGCTTCTGCAAGAAAGATGTGCCAATACGTTGGTAGATACGCTGGGTGTTACTTTTGTGGAATTAGGCGAAGATTATTTGGTGGCTAAAATGCCTGTGACTTCGGCGGTGCATCAAGTAGATGGTGTTTTGCACGGTGGTGCAACAGCTGCTTTGGCAGAAACCGTAGGTAGTGCGGCTTGTGCTATTTTTTGCAAAACCGATGATGTTATCATGCGCGGCATAGAAGTTTCTGCAAATCATGTCAGGGGAGTTCGCTCGGGTTTTATTTATGCTAAGGCAACTGCCACACACAAAGGGAAAACCATGCAGCATTGGTCTATTCAGATAACCGATGATGCTAACAAACTGATTTCCTCCTGTAAGCTTACCACACTTACCCTTCCAAAGAAAAAATAGTTTTTGTACATTTCTAAAAATTATTAGATATGTATATTGAGCAAGTAGGCAAAGATACCAACGCATTTTGGTTGTATGTTGTAGGTGTTTTGATTTTAGGGGTTGTACTTTTTATTGGAAATGTCCCGTTTGGTGTTGCGCTCGTTGCCGAGGGTGGAATTAATGCTGCTCAACTCAGCTTATCCGAACAATTACAAGTTCTCCCCGCCAACACCACACTTTTTTTACTTCTCCTTCCTTTTGCGTTGGTTTTTGGCGCTATTTTGTTACTGACCAGAGTGCTTCATAAACTTTCGCTGCGTGAACTTATCACTTCACGTCCAAAAGTGGATTGGAAACGGATTGGTTTTGGTTTTGGAACGGTGGCAGTATCTTTTATCCTAATGTTTGCTGTAAGCTATTTCATGGATCCAGAATCTTTACAATGGAATTTTAAGCCAAAAGCCTTTGCCGTATTGGTCTTGATAAGCGTTCTTATGGTACCCTTGCAAACCAGCGCAGAAGAACTCTTTTTTAGAGGCTATTTGATGCAAGGGCTGGGAAGAATTTTCCCTAAACGACTACTCCCTTTTGTGATTTCTTCATCCTTATTTGGACTATTACACTTTGCTAATCCAGAAGTTGACAAGTTGGGCGATGTCATTTTAATTACTTATTTGGCTACAGGGTTTTTCCTTGGCGCAATTACGTTAATAGATGAAGGCCTAGAACTAGCGTTGGGTTTTCACGCAGGCAATAATCTTTTTCTGTCGTTGTTTTTAACATCAGACTGGACGGTTTTTCAAACAGATTCGCTTTTTTTAGATGTGTCTGAACCCAAAGTGCTGATGTATATCATTGGACCGCTGTTGATATATTCCCTTTTATTTATGATTTATGCCAAAAAATATAAATGGAAAAATGTTGCTGCTCACTTAATTGGTTCGCCTACAGTTGAAGCCTCATCTTGATATTTCCTCTCTCGTATGGGCTATCCCTGTTAGGCTCTTCAATAAAACCAAATTTGCGGTATAAATAAATGGAATTTTCCAATTTTCTGTTTGAGTAGAGTAGCATTTCTGCATATCCATTTTCTTTGGCGGTTTTGACCGCATGATATAGCAATTCTTGCCCATACCCTTTTCCTTGATAAGCGGCGGTTATCGCCATTTTGCAAAGCTCAACAACATTATTTTTAGGCGGAAGAAGTGCGTAAGTACCAATGACCAAATCGTCTAACATACCAAAAAAGATATGACCTCCTTTATCGATGATTTCTTCTTCGCAATTTTCAAGAAGTTTTGCATCGTAAGGTTCTATAATAAAGTATTTTTCAAGCCATTCTTCGTTAAGGGTTCTAAAATGTGATTTTAGACGCTTTTCAAAGGGGGCAATAGCAAGATTTTTAGTCACGACCAATCATGTTTTCGGGCTTTACCCAAGCATCAAACTCATCAGCAGTAAGGTATCCAGTTTCAAGTGCTGCTTCTTTAAGCGTTAGCTTTTTCTTGTGTGCCAAATTGGCAATTTCAGCAGCTTTGTAATACCCAATTTTGGTATTGAGTGCCGTAACTAACATCAACGAATTATTCAATAGCGCATTAATCGTTTCTAGATTCGGCATGATGCCTTGTGCGCAGTTTTCATCAAAACTTACGCAAGCGTCGCCCATCAACTGCGCTGATTCCAGTACGTTAGCTGCCATAACGGGTTTATATACATTCAACTCAAAATGCCCTTGCGAACCCGCAAAGGCTACCGCAGCATCGTTACCCATAACTTGAGTGCACACCATGGTCAATGCTTCACATTGGGTAGGATTTACTTTTCCGGGCATGATAGAGCTTCCGGGCTCATTAGCAGGAATAATAAGTTCTCCAATTCCAGAGCGCGGACCACTTGCCATCATGCGAATATCGTTTCCAATTTTAAATAGCGACACCGCCAATTGACGAAGCGCACCATGCGTTTCCACAAGTGCGTCGTGGGCGGCAAGTGCTTCAAATTTATTTTCTGCCGATACAAATGGAAGTTCGGTAAATTCAGCAATATACGCAGCAACTTTTTTGGCATACCCTTTTGGCGTGTTGATGCCTGTACCAACTGCTGTGCCGCCAAGGGCTAATTGCGACATGTGTGGAAGTGTATTTTCCAATGCCTTGATTCCATGATTGAGCTGTGCAACATAACCTGAAAATTCTTGTCCTAAACTCAAAGGTGTGGCATCCATAAAGTGCGTACGCCCAATTTTAATAATAGCATCAAAATCAGCAGCCTTTTGTGCCAGCGTATCGCGTAGTTGACGTACACCAGGAAGTGTTATTTCCACTAGCTTTTTGTATATGGCAATATGCATTCCAGTAGGGAAGGTATCGTTTGATGACTGCGATTTGTTCACATCATCGTTTGGAGCTAGAGTACGTTCTCCTTTGCCAAGCATGTTCCCTTCAAGCACATGCGCACGATTAGCAATTACTTCGTTAACGTTCATGTTTGACTGCGTTCCAGAGCCCGTTTGCCAAGTTACCAATGGAAATTGGTCGTCTAGTTCACCACGTAAAATTTCTTCACATACTTGCGCAATTAAGTCGCGCTTGTGTGCATCTAATACGCCAAGTTCGGCATTGGTGTAGGCAGCAGCTTTTTTAAGAACGGCAAAGCCGTAAACAATATCCAAAGGCATAGATCCAGCAGGACCAATCTTAAAATTATTCCTTGAACGCTCGGTTTGCGCACCCCAATATTTATCTGCTGGTACCTTTACAACACCCATGGTGTCTTTTTCTTCTCTAAATTTCATGTGGTTGTTTTGTGCAAAAATACAAAAGCAGAAGCACTTCTTTTGTTGTAGGGTTTAGAACCAATATGTACCTTTGTCAAAACTTTGTCCATGATTGAATTTGATCAATATCTAGGCTTCCTTGCGTTTTTGACCATTCTTACCATAGGTTTTTGGTTGATGATTTTTCTCATCACCTTTGTTATACCATTTTGGTTAACAGGAAATTTGATGCAGTGGCTTAAAGAAAAACGCGAAAAGTCTAAGAGCTAATTAAAGCTCAAATCCTTCGCCATCGCTACCATAACTGTCTCCGCCTCTGCGTTGACGCTCTTTTTCTTGCCTAAATCTGTATGTAAACGTCAACCTGTAAACAGGTTTTCTCCGTTGGTATTCTCCGTTTGTAATAACATTAGTGGTAAAAGTTTCCCACTTATAAATTTGTGTGTTAAACACATCTGAGAAATTAAGATTAAGCGTTGCTTTTTCTTTCAATAAATCCTTGCTTAAACCAATGTTCAAGCCTCCGAATGCTTTTCGGCTGCCAAAGGCAGATTGGGACGGACCTTGAAACAATAAATTTACCTGAGTATTAATATTTCCTAATAGGGTCAGATTATTTCTAAAATTTCCAGACCAACTTTCATTTTCATTGTCAAAATTAAGGTTGTCATATTCCCCTTTTTCAACACTTCTAAATAAGTTAAAACTAAGGTTTGTACGCCATTTTGGCGACCACCGAATAAAGCTACTCGCTTCAACTCCCAGCTGATCTCTGCGACCCAAGTTTACAGGAAAACGCTTAATTACAGGTGTAGTTTCGCCATTCACAATGGCAAAATCTCCTGATTCCACCGAAATACGATTCTCAGGTTTTTCGGTTCTTCTAAAATAAACCGAGCCATTGAGTGTAAATTTTTTGAACTGTTTTAAATATCCGATATCAATGCCATTGCTGTAGCTAGGCTTTAAATAAGGATTTCCTTGAAAGAAACTTGTTTCACTAGAACGCGACTGGAATGGGTTTAAGCTTCGAGAACGTGGTCTAGAAATGCGTCGGTTGTAACCAATAGTAATATTTGCAGTTTCAGAAAGCTCTAACCCCAAATTTAATGTAGGAAAAAAGTCACCGAAAGCACTATCACTGTTTTCGTTGGTAGTTTTTTGAATTACCGTCAGCGAAGTATGCTCATACCTAAGACCTGAAAGTAATGAAAAGCTCCCCCATTTTTTTCCGAACTGTGTATACAATGCATGAACTTCCTGATTAAAATCTAGGAAATTTGTCAAGTTTTCGTCAACAATCATGTTGCCGCTTATATCTTCTAGCTGCACAACAAACCCCGTGTTTTGATCTTCGTTTGTGGTGCGATATCCGGCTTCAAACTGAGTGTTTTTATCAATTGGGAATACATAATCTACCTGAGCTAAAAACTGTTTTTGTTCTTCTTCAGTGTTGTTTTCCTCTAATCGACCGAGAATGTTTTGAGGCAATAACTGCTGTGTTTTGAGGTCGGCAAACTCATCTTCGATGTTTCGTTCGCGTTGTAAGATAACATCAAGCTTATGCCCACGATCGTTAAATTTGTGGGTAAAAGATAAACTAAGCTGTTTGTTCAGATCAAAATCCTCTTCAATTTCCGAACGCAAAGATTTGGTTACAGGATTGGATGATAAAAAATGGTTTTGGTTGTTGATGGTTTGGTCGTCGCCGTCACGATTATTTCGTACATACGAAAGCGTAAACTTTGTTTTTTCGGTTGGATTAAAATCAACTCCTAGATTGATGTTTGTCCCCTGCCTTCTTCGGTCAAAACTTCGGCTTTCCACAAATTGGTCATAGTTGATATTATTTTGATACCTGTTGTTTTGATAAGCACCTCCAATATCCGTATTATCTCGATAACCAGAATTGGTAAAGAAATTAAACTTACCCGTTTTGTAATTTAAGCTAGCATTTGCACCATAGCTATCATATTTACCCGCTGAAATGTTAAAAACACCATTTAGTCCCTCGAGGGTGTTTTTTGCCAAAATAATGTTTACAATCCCCGACGTTCCTTCAGCTTGATAGCGTGCAGAGGGTGCCGTGATAACTTCGACTCGCTCAATAGATTCGGCAGGTAAATCAGCAAGTGCATCAATGCCGTTTAGTCCAACCAAACCTGAAGGCTTACCATCAATAAGAATACGCACATTTGTATTTCCGCGGAGTTCTAAATTTCCATCAATATCGACTGATAGCGAGGGGATATTATCCAACACATCGGCTACATTTGTCCCTTTGGCATTTAGATTTTGCCCAACATTATACACTCGTTTATCAAGTCTGATTTCCACATCTGATCTTCTGCCCACTAAATCAATGCCAGCCAATTGATTTTCTTTTGGTGTTAGCGAAATCGTTCCCAATGCAGTTTTTCGCGAAAGATTCTGTTTTTTTAAAACCAAGGTTTCGTAACCAACGTAATCTACCTGTATTTGAACCGCTGAACGTGGACTTTTAACAACTACAAAACCATTTTCATCCGAAACGGCTCCACCAATAAGTGCTTGTGATTCGAGGTCATATAGTGTTACAGTAGCAAACGGAAGCTTGTCTTTAGACACTTCATCAACAATGGTGGCAGTTATGGTGTATTGGTTTTGACTGTATCCTAAAAATGTAATGATGACAAAAGTGAAGCAATAGATGTGCTTATTCATGTAATTTTTTGTAAAAATAGATTATTATCTATTTAAAAAAAAACATTATAAAACACCAAGATGTTCAAGTTCCTTTTTAAGTACCAGGGCAGAGCGGAAGTAAATGCCATGTATTCCTTCGTTAACAGCAGCATCTACATTCTCTTTTTTATCATCAATAAATATGGCTTTTTCAGCAGTTATGTTGTATCGATTAAGTGTAAGCTGATATATACGGGCATCAGGTTTTTTCATCTTTTCAGTTCCCGAAACGACAATGCCATCAAACCAAGACAAAAAATTAAAACGCTCCAACGCCACAGGAAATGTTTCGTGACTCCAATTGGTTAGCCCCAACAATTTGTGCTCGCCTTTTTCTTTTAGGTGTTTTAGTATTTCTAAGGTTTCGGTATGTTCGTAGCCTAGCATCTCTTCCCATCGTCCATAATACATTCGAATTAGTTTTTCATGCTCTGGAAACATGGCAACACGCTCTTCAGTTGCTTGTGCTAAAGAATACCCTGCGTCTTGATTTTCATTCCATTCCCAAGAACAAATATGCTCCAAAAAGTGACTCATTTTTTTTGTGTCTCCTCTAAATTCTTTAAGGAATACGTAGGCTGGATTCCAGTCAATAAGTACGCCGCCAAAATCAAAAATTACAGTATCTATTTTTCCCATGGGCTATCGGTAGTATTTGGTTGTTGTGTCATTAAATAAGCTTTTAAAAAACGATCTATATCGCCGTTAAGTACATCATCAACTGCGGCGGTTTCTTCTTGTGTACGCACGTCTTTAATAAGTTTATACGGATGCAAAACGTAGTTCCTGATTTGCGACCCCCACTCAATTTTCATTTTACCCGCTTCGATGTCATCACGGGCTTCCATACGCTTTTGGAGCTCAATTTCGTAAAGCTGCGAACGTAACATTTGCATAGCACGTTCTCTATTATCGTGCTGTGAGCGTGTTTCGGAACATGAAATTTGAATTCCTGTGGGCTTATGCACCAACTGTACTTTGGTTTCCACTTTGTTTACGTTTTGTCCGCCAGCGCCACTGGATCGCGCGGTTGTGATTTCAATATCCGCAGGATTAATTTCAATTTCAATGGTATCATCTACAAGAGGATAGACATAGACTGATGCAAAACTGGTGTGACGCTTGGCATTGCTATCAAAAGGGGAGATGCGCACCAACCGATGGACACCGTTTTCTCCTTTTAGCCAACCAAAAGCAAAATCGCCATCAATTTCTAGAGTTACGGTTTTGATTCCCGCAACATCACCTTCTTGATGATTGAGTTCTCTTACTTTAAAACCCCTTTTGTCTGCCCACATTTGATACATGCGCATCAGCATGGCAGCCCAGTCGCAACTTTCAGTTCCACCAGCACCTGCAGTGATTTGCAATACCGCACTTAGCCCATCTCCTTCGTCGGAAAGCATGTTTTTGAACTCCAAATCCTCAAAATGAGTAACGGCGGTTTCCCATTGCGATTGAAGTTCGGCTTCTTTCACTTCTCCTGCCTTGTGAAATTCATAGAGCACTTCGAGTTCCTCAACAAACTGCTCCGCTTTTTCGTAATCAATTACCCATTGTTTTATGCTGCGCAACTCGCGCATATATTGCTCGGCAGCTTTGGAATCGTTCCAAAAGTTTGGGTCTAAAGTTTTTTCTTCCTTATTCGATACTTCAATGCGTTTGGCATCTACGTCAAAGATACCTCCTTAGCGCACCTAGGCGCTCAATAAGACTTTTAAGTTGGTCTTGTGTCAATTTTTAATATATTTATTGTTCAAAAATACATTATTATGCCCTCAAAAGTTCTTTTCGCTGCTTATTTTTGCTGCTTATTTTTTAGCTGTACCCATATGACTCACACCCCGCCCGATGCTTCTGTTAAGGAAAAGGAATTATCCATACACGGCGATACCCGCATTGACCCTTATTATTGGCTTAATGACCGTGAAAATTCTGAAGTGATTCAATATCTAGAGGATGAAAACGCCTACACAAAAGCAATCCTTAAACCAACGGAAAAACTTCAAAAAGACCTTTTTGCAGAGATGAAAGGACGCATTAAGGAAGACGATAGCTCGGTGCCCTATTTTTTGAATGAGTATTGGTATATCCGTAAATATGAAAAAGGAAAAGACTATCCTATTTACACCCGAAAACACAAGACTTTAGATGCCGAAGAGGAGGTTCTTCTTGATGTAAACGAATTAGCTAAGGATTTGGCGTACTGTCAAGTTTCCGGATTGAGTGTTAGCCCAGACAACACCAAACTTGCTTACGGAATTGATACGCTTTCAAGAAGGATTTACACCATTAAAGTCAAAGACTTGACCACAGGTAAAATGTTTGATGATGAGATTAAAGGCGTGAGTTCCTATGCTGCGTGGGCTGCTGATAGTAATACTATGTTCTATACTGCCAAAGATGAAGAAACACTTCGCACCGACCGTATTTTTAGACACAAGTTGGGGCAAAACCAAGAGGCTGACACTATGGTTTTTGAGGAAAAAGACGAAACATTTTATACGTTCGTTTATCCTTCGAAATCCAGAAAATACATCATGATAGGCTCCACCAGCACCATGACTTCAGAGTATCAATTTTTACCTAGTGATACGCCAACAGGAGCATTTAAGACCATTCAAAAACGCGAACGGGGGTTGGAATATAATGTTGCGCATTTTGGAGACTATTTTTACATCTCAACGAATGCAGACAGTAGCACTAATTTCAAATTGGTAAAAGCGCCGACTTCTGCCCCAAGTAAGAAAAACTGGGTAGATGTATTGCCTCACCGTAAAGATGTATTATTGGAAGACGTAGAGCTTTTTCGAGATTTTATGGTAGTGGGAGAGCGTCAAAATGGATTGTTAAAACTTCGTGTCATGCGTTGGGACGGCACTGAAGATTATTATCTTGATTTTGATAGCGAAACCTATACCGCATCAATGAGTACAAACCTCGATTTTGATGCACATGTATTTCGCTATAATTTTTCGTCTCTAACTACTCCATCAAGTGTTATTGACTATGATACAAAGACCAAAACCAAAAAAGTCAAAAAAGAACAAGAGGTTTTAGGAGGCACATTCGATAAAGAGAATTACACTGCTGAACGCCTTTGGGCAACCGCAGAGGATGGTACAAAAGTTCCTATTTCGCTTGTACGCCATGTAAATACCGAATTAAGTCCAGACACTCCATTGTTGCAATATGGGTATGGCTCTTACGGTAACACCATTGACCCTTATTTTTCATCTGTTAGACTGAGCTTGCTTGACCGCGGTTTTGTGTTTGCGATTGCGCATGTAAGAGGTGGTGAATATCTTGGGCGACCATGGTATGAGAACGGACGTATGCTGTCAAAGAAAAACACCTTTACAGATTTTATAGATTGTTCTAAATTTTTAATTGAAAAGGGATACACGTCTTCGGAACATTTATACGCCATGGGTGGTTCTGCAGGCGGATTACTTATGGGTGCCGTAATGAACATGGCGCCTGAACTTTATAAGGGAGTAGTAGCTGCAGTACCGTTTGTAGATGTGGTTACAACTATGCTCGATGATAGTATTCCGCTTACTACAGGCGAATATGACGAGTGGGGAAATCCAAACGAAAAAGAATACTACGATTACATAAAATCGTATTCACCCTATGATAATGTCCGTGAGGTATCGTATCCTAACACATTGATAACTACTGGCTTACACGACTCTCAAGTGCAGTATTGGGAGCCTGCCAAATGGACGGCAAAGCTGCGTGACATGCACCAAGGGAGTAATTTAATTTTACTTCATACTAACATGGATGCGGGTCATGGGGGCGCCTCTGGACGTTTTGAGGCACTCAAAGAAATTGCGATGGAATATGCTTTTTTACTGCACCTAGAACGAAACTAAGTAACACCTACAAACACCTAGTTTGATGAATTTTTGTAAATTCGCAAACAAATTATCCGCACCTTGTGTGTTAAGATATGACAACCAATAAAATAGCAGCATACAACAATGCTTTAGAGCTGATTGGCAACACACCCCTAGTGAGGCTTAATCATGCCACCAAAGACTTTTCAGGAAGCTTTTTTGCTAAAGTTGAGGCATTTAATCCTGGTCATTCCAATAAAGATCGCATTGCCTTGCATATTATTGAGCAGGCAGAAAAAAAAGGCATCTTAAAACCTGGAAGCACCATAATTGAAACCACCTCTGGTAACACGGGTTTTAGTCTTGCTATGGTAAGCATCATTAAAGGATATGAATGCATCTTGGCAGTTACATCAAAATCTTCCCCAGACAAAATAGATATGCTTCGTGCTATGGGCGCAAAAGTTTATGTGTGCCCCGGTCACGTGAGCGCAGATGACCCAAGATCGTACTATCAAGTAGCAAAACGCTTGCATAACGAAATCGAAGGGTCTGTGTATATCAATCAGTACTTTAATGAACTAAATACCGATGCACACTACCTTACCACAGGTCCCGAAATTTGGGAGCAAACTAATGGTCAAATTACTCATTTAGTGGCAAGTAGCGGAACGGGTGGTACCATTTCGGGTATTGGTAGGTATCTTAAAGAACAAAACAAAGACATTCAAATTATAGGGGTAGATGCCTATGGTTCAGTGCTTAAAAAATACCACGAAACACAAGAGTTTGACCCTAACGAAATTTATCCATATCGCATAGAAGGACTTGGAAAAAACTTGATTCCTACTGCTACAGATTTTGACGTTATCGACCATTTTGAAAAAGTTACTGACGAAGACAGCGCACACGCAGCGCGTGATATCGCTAAAAAAGAAGGACTTTTTGTAGGTTACACTTCAGGAGCCGCACTTCAGGCGGTTCGTCAACTGGACAAAACAGGTAAGTTTTTTGATAAAAATAGCGTCGTAGTAATAATTTTCTGTGATCATGGTTCGCGCTACATGAGCAAAATTTATTCTGATAAATGGATGCGAGAGCAAGGGTTTTTTGATGCCAAAAACATCGAAAAAGAAAAACCAATTGAATACATTCGCTAACAGAAAACACACTTTTAGTGGGTAATCCACTATATTTGCAACAACTTTAAAACCAATACATTGACAACTGATTTGTTTGCTAAAATCCGTGAAAATAAAGGACCGCTTGGAAAGTGGGCTTCAGTAGCGGAAGGATATTTTGCATTCCCTAAACTTGAAGGACCAATTGGAAACCGCATGACGTTTCAAGGAAAGGAAGTGATTACGTGGAGCGTAAACGATTATTTGGGTCTTGCCAATCACCCAGAAGTGCGTAAGGTAGATGCTGAAGCTGCCGCTGAGCACGGTTCTGCATATCCAATGGGCGCACGACTGATGTCGGGGCACACCACTTTTCACGAGCAGTTGCAAGATGAATTAGCCGCATTTGTAGGCAAGGAGGCTGCTTATGTGCTTAACTTCGGTTATCAGGGAATTTTATCTACCATTGATACCTTGGTTTCTAAAAACGATGTCATTGTTTATGATGTAGATTCACATGCCTGTATTGTTGACGGTGTGCGTTTGCACATGGGAAAACGCTTTACATTTCGTCATAATGATATTGAAAGTTTAGAGAAAAATTTAGTTCGCGCCACTAAAGTTGCGCAAGAAACAGGCGGTGGTATTTTAGTAATTTCTGAAGGTGTTTTTGGAATGCGAGGCGAGCAAGGTCGTTTGCGTGAAATTGCTGCGCTTAAAGAAAAATACGGTTTCCGCTTTTTGGTAGACGATGCGCACGGATTTGGAACGCTTGGTGCAACGGGTGCAGGAGCTGGCGAGGAGCAAGGTGTTATGGACGATATTGATGTGTATTTTGCCACATTTGCTAAATCTATGGCAAGCACAGGTGCATTCATCGCTGGTGATAAAGAAATCATGGACTACATGAAGTACAACATGCGTTCGCAAGTTTTTGCCAAATCGCTACAAATGGTACTTGTCAAAGGTGCCCTCAAGCGTTTGGACATGCTGCGAACCATGCCCGAGTTAAAGTCGAAGTTGTGGAAAAATGTAGATGCGCTTCAAAACGGGCTTAGAAAACGTGGCTTTGACATTGGTACAACCCAAAGTTGTGTAACGCCAGTTTACCTTAAAGGTAGTATTCCAGAAGCCATGGTTTTAGTGAAAGATCTTCGTGAGAATTACGGCATTTTTTGCTCTATTGTGGTTTATCCTGTTATTCCAAAAGGGTTGATTTTACTTCGTCTTATTCCTACTGCATCACATACTTTAGAAGACGTTGAAGAAACCTTAGCTGCTTTTTCTGCTATTCGTGGGAAACTCACTTCGGGAGTTTATGAACGCTTGTCGCAAAATGTGGCAGTGGGTGTAGATGCTTAATCGTCTGAGTATAAC
The DNA here is from genome assembly GCA_017856205.1 of Flavobacteriaceae bacterium. Lineage (GTDB taxonomy): Bacteria > Bacteroidota > Bacteroidia > Flavobacteriales > Flavobacteriaceae > UBA7446. Next base: position 10,222 of record JAFMFL010000004.1, on the reverse strand, counting down.
GCTACCACTGGTTCGCCATCTAACGAAATATACCCCCTAAACATGCCTTTGGTGTTAAAAGGCATCACCACAGTTCCTGTGGCATCTAACCCGATAACACCGCCCAAACCGCCGTTGGTTTTTAAGTTTTCAATCACTTCTGAGGAGGCTTTTTCAATGCTTTGATTGGCATATTTTATACGTGCAGCGATGTCGTGTGCCACCACATAACGGATAAAATACTCTCCGTGTCCAGTAGCAGAAATACCACAAACGCCGTTTTCGGCATAAGTGCCTGCACCAATTACAGGAACATCACCAATTCGCCCATAACGTTTGTTGGTCATGCCCCCAGTAGAAGTGCCTGCGGCAAGATTTCCGTTTTGGTCTAATGCCACAGCACCCACCGTACCTAATTTGTCTTGCTTAACTTCTTTCATGGAGGCTTTTGCCTCTAAGAGTTTATCAAAGTTATTCTGTGTAAAAAAGTAGGAAGAATCTACTTGTGTAAGTCCTTGCTCAAGGGCAAATTCTTCGGCTCCAGCACCGCTTAAAAACACGTGCACGGAATGGTCAAGTACCGCTCGCGCCACTTGAATAGGATTTTTGATGGTAGCAATTCCCGTGGCAGCACCTGCGTTGCCTGTTGCGCCGTCCATAATGGCACTGTCCATTTCGTTGGTTTCGTTGTAGGTAAACACAGAGCCTTTTCCTGCATTAAACAAGGGCGAATCTTCTAAATGCTCAATGGCAATTTGCACCGCATCTAAGCTTGAACCGCCACTTTTTATAAGTGCTCTGCCTTTAAGCAAAGATTCTTTTAGGGTATTGACATATGCCTGTTCCATGCTGTCGGAAACGCTTCCGCGTGAAATCCAACCGGCACCACCGTGAATAACCAACACGGCTTTTGGCGTTTTTTCTGATGATGAAGGGGTACAACTCATAAGCAAAACACAGATTAAAAGGATTAACGGGCGTAAAAACATCGCTTAATTTTTATCTAATGTACTATATTTTACCAAATCGTTGCTAAGACTTATTTTGCCCGTAGACACGCACCAAGAGGTTTTAACTATTGGTTTAAACATCAGTAACAACTCTGCTAACCAGCAAGTTGTATGGCTAACAATAAGATATTTACAACCAAGCCAATAATAAAAGCGCAAATACTTTTTTAACATGAATTTGTCCCAAAATGGCACCCAAATACGCTGTGGTGGCAGCCACGCAAATAAGCAGTTGAATCATATCCCCAACAGTAGGCACTCTTTACAATAAAAAGTACACCACAATTGAACCAATGCACGCTTGAATAATAATAGTTAGTGGAATAAGTTGGAAATAACTCCCAGCAAAATAACGGTAGGCTTTTGAAAGCATATTAGTAAGATTTAAGGTTCACTCAAAAGTAGGAATTTTTTTGAAATTATGGCAAATCGTTATAAACCATCAATTTTTTTTACTTTTGTAAAAATTATTGGATGACCCAAAAGCTACTACTTAGTGCCGAAGACCTCCACATCATCCTTTTTCGTTTAGCTTGTCAACTTAAAGAAACCCACGGAAATTTTGAAAATACGCTGTTGGTGGGGCTGCAACCACGAGGTGTACGCCTTGCCGAACGCCTGTTGCATATTCTAACACAACACTACAAAGTTCCGAATGTACAGCTAAGCAAACTTGATATTACCTTTTTTAGAGACGATTTCCGACGTAGCGATAAAGTGCTAAATGCAAACAATAACAGCATGGAATTCGGAGTAGAAAACAAACGTATTGTACTAATTGACGATGTGTTATACACAGGGCGCAGTATTCGTGCTGCACTTACTGCCATAGACTCTTATGGACGTCCGGCAGAAATCCAGCTGCTCAATCTAATTGATCGCAGGTTTTCAAGACACCTGCCCATACAACCCGATTTTTGCGGACATCAAGTAGATGCTATCCAAAATGAGCGTGTGGTAGTATGTTGGAAAGAAGATGATAATGAAGATGCAGTTTATCTGGTAAATAAATAATATGAGTGAACTGAGTGTAAAGCATTTACTGGGAATCAAATACCTCAACGAGGCAGATATTCGGTTGATTTTTGAAACTGCTACCCAGTTTAAGGAGGTTATTAACCGCCCCATAAAAAAAGTGCCTTCGCTGCGTGACATAACCATAGCCAATCTGTTTTTTGAAAACAGTACACGTACCAAACTTTCGTTTGAATTGGCGCAAAAACGCCTCTCTGCCGATGTGATTAATTTCGCGGCGTCTATGTCTTCTCTGAAAAAAGGCGAAACACTCATCGATACGGTAAATAACATTTTGTCCATGAAGGTAGATATGGTGGTGATGCGCCATTCTAGTGCAGGGGCAGCCAGCTTTTTGGCACAACACGTTAACGCTACCATAATCAACGCTGGAGACGGTGCACACGAACACCCAACACAAGCCCTGCTTGATACGTTTTCTATAGCCGAACGCCTCGGAAATGTGACAGGAAAAAAAGTGGTGATTATCGGTGATATTTTGCACTCTCGTGTGGCACTGTCAAACATTTTTGCACTACAAAAATTGGGCGCAGAGGTTAAGGTTTGCGGACCATCAACGTTGATTCCTAAGCACATTACAAGTTTGGGCGTGACCGTAGAAACGGATGTAAAAAAGGCATTAGCATGGTGTGATGTAGCAAATGTACTACGTGTGCAGTTTGAGCGTATGTCGGCGAGCTACTTCCCTTCCAACAGAGAATACGCAGCCTTTTATGGCATTACAAAGCCCATGCTTAAAACACTAGACAAGGAAATTGTCATTATGCACCCAGGACCTATCAACAGAGGCGTGGAGCTTTCCAGCGAAGTAGTAGATTCTAATCAAGCCATTATCTTAGATCAAGTAGAAAACGGTGTTGCCATTCGTATGGCAGTGTTGTATCTTTTGGCAGCAAAAAAGTAAGTTATGCAGATTACACAACAGGAAAATACAACCATATTTTCATGGGAAACTACTGACCCCATCGGAGTAGATTTTCGAAACCTTGTAAAAGCCCATTACAAGAATATGCAAGACCAAAACATTGTGGTGGATTTGTCACCTTTTGAAAAATTGCAGTCTAACCATATTTTGGAGTTTTCTGAACTTAGTATATATAACAAAGATCAAGTCAATAAGTCATTTGTTGTGGTAATTGGCATTATGGAAATTAAAGCACTTCCAGATGATATTTCAGTGGCGCCAACTCTTCAAGAAGCCCTAGATTTGATTGACATGGAAGAGATAGAACGCGATTTAGGCTACTGATGAAACTCACAATTTTAGGTTGCCACTCTGCAAGTCCGCACGAAAACAAAAATCCTACGGCTCAACTATTAGATATAAAAGGGCATCGTTTTTTAATCGATTGCGGTGAGGGTACTCAAGTGCAACTGCGCAAGGCAAAAGTATCTTTTGTTCACATTAAACACATTTTTATCTCACACCTTCACGGCGATCACTTTTATGGATTACCAGGATTGATTTCTTCCTTTCGGTTGTTGGGTCGTGAGGCACCGCTACATATTTATGGTCCAAAAGGCATCAAAGAAGCCTTGACACTTTTGTTAAAACTTGCCAATTCATGGACAAATTTCCCGCTGCATTTTCATGAACTCGAAAGCAGTAATTCTGAATGTATTTTTGATGATGACAGCGTTACTGTTCACACTATTCCGCTCAAACACCGTGTATTTACCAATGGTTTTTTGTTTGCTGAGAAAGAAGGCTTTCGGCGTATAAATGCAGATGCAGCACACGCAGCAGGAATTGATAAAAGCCAATTCCGATTGTTGCAACTCGGGCAGGATGTTTTGGTTGATGGTGCTTTGGTAAAAAACGATTCGGTGACCCTCAATCCTCATCCACCAAAAAAATATGCCTATTGCAGCGATACCGCCTTTCTTCCGTCAATTGTTCCCATTATTCAAGGCGCAGATTGGCTATATCATGAGTCAACATTTTTGCAGCAACACGCCGACCTTGCCCAACAAACGCAGCATAGCACCGCACAGGAAGCGGCAACCATCGCACGTGACGCAGATGTGGGACGTTTGATTTTGGGGCATTACTCCGCACGATATAAAAATCTCGACCTTTTTACTCAAGAAGCCAAAGCAATCTTCCCAAACGTGATACTTGCAGCAGATGGTGCTGTGATTTCCTAAGCTTTATTCGTATTTTTAGAAAATGAAAAAAGAGTTAGGACACCTACGTAAAAATTACACCGCAAACACTCTGGACGAAGTGAACACCCCAAATACACCTCTTGAGTTATTCACACAATGGTTTGACGAAGTAACCCAAGCAGGAGGCACAGAAGAACCCAACGCCATGACCCTAAGCACGGTTGATGCAATTGGCGATTTGCGAGGTAGGGTAGTGCTATTAAAAGATATTTTAGATGATGGCTTTGTGTTTTACTCCAATTACCAAAGCGACAAATGTGAAGCCTTATTTACGCATCCAAAGGTGAGTTTGTCTTTTTTTTGGTCTAATTTGGAACGTCAAGTTATTATTTCTGGGGTAGCAAAAAAGACTTCTGATGCCGTCTCTGACGCTTATTTTTCTTCTCGCCCTCGTGGAAGCCAATTGGGTGCGCACGTTTCGCCTCAAAGTCAGCCGATAGCATCAAGAGACGTTTTGGAAGAACGACTTGAAATTCTAACTAAAAAATTTGAAGGCAAAAATGTACCCAGACCCAAGCACTGGGGAGGAATTATTGTTCATCCGCAACGCATCGAGTTTTGGCAAGGAAGACCAAACCGCCTTCACGACCGCATTGTTTACACCAAATCTAATGATTCATGGACACGAGAACGTTTAGCACCTTAATCTTTGCTATTTATGAAAACTTGGATTATGATGCGTCACGGTAAATCGTCTTGGGAACTGCAGGTTTCTGATGCCGATCGTCCGCTAAACGAACGCGGTATTAACGATGCACACCGTATGGGTGCTTTTTTGGCAACTAAAAACATAAAAGTAGATGCAGCTTACACCAGTCCTGCCAATAGAGCAGCGCACACGGCACTCATAGTTTTAAAAGAATTAGATGTGCCACTTCATAAACTTTCGGTGAGTACTATGTTGTATGATTTTAGCGGTGAAGATGTACTGGAGTTTGTGCGTTGTCTTCCAGATGAGCAAAACGCCATAATGACTTTTGGACACAATCATGCATGCACAGCGCTGGCACATTCATTGGGTGGATTTCAAGGAAACAACATTCCTACGGCAAGTGCCGTACTTTTTCGCTTTGACGTATCTTTATGGGCATCAATAAAAACCGGAACAGCCGAGTGCTTTCCCCCTAAAATGTTAGCATAAATTGGAAATTCCATTTGTAAATCGTGAATTGAGTTGGTTAGATTTCAACCGTCGTGTTTTACAAGAAGCACAAGATGTCAGCGTCCCCTTAATTGAGCGGATTCGTTTTATTGGAATTTTCTCAAATAACCTGGATGAGTTTTATAAGGTCCGCTATGCTACGGTTAAGCGTATTGCGCAAATGGAAGCGGAGCTACCCCCAGTAGAAATACAAAAAGCAGAGCAGTTACTGCAACAAATCACCCAAAAAACTAGAGCATTACAAGACGAAAGTTTTACTACTATAAAGCAATTAACTGAAGAACTTAAGAGTGAGCAAATCTATGTTTTGGACGAGCATGTGTTAGATGCAGAACATGCGTCGTTTGTTCACAATTATTTTGATGAAAAAGTCAGTCCCTCACTTATCACGGTCATCATTAGCGAGGAAACTCGAATACCAAATACCAAAGGGAGCGATGTGTTTCTTGGTGTTAAAATGACGCAAGCAGATACTGAAAAACCCTTGTATGCCTTAATTCAAATTCCAACACATTTAGACCGAATTGTAGTGCTTCCAGCACGTGGCGACAAAAAATACATTATGCTTTTGGATGACCTGATTAGGCATCAAATGCAGTATATTTTTTCCATATTTTCACCTACATCCTTTTCGGCGCATATGGTTAAGTTTACCCGTGATGCAGAATTGGATTTTGATGATGACATCAATAAAAGCTATGTAGATAAAATTGCTTCAAGTGTTAGAGAACGAGTTGATGGAGACCCCGTCCGTTTTGTTTACGATAAAAATATAGCTCCCGATACATTAGAACTCCTTTTAGAAAAATTTCAAATAGGTTCCCGTGATAGTATTATACCTAGTGGACGCTACCACAACCGCCGTGATTACATTAAATTTCCTAGTCTTGGTCGCACAGATTTGATTTATGACAAAAAGCCACCACTTCCTATAAAAGATTTTTCTTTAGATCATAGTATCCTTACTCAAATTGCCCAGCGCGACTACTTGCAATATACGCCTTACCACTCTTTTGCATATGTGATTAAGTTTTTGCGCGAGGCAGCTTTAGACCCAAAAGTCAAAAGTGTTTTCATAACTATTTACCGCTTGTCTAACGACTCTCAAGTAGCTAATGCCCTAATTCAAGCAGCGCGAAACGGAAAACGGGTAACAGTACAAATTGAGCTTCAAGCCAGATTTGATGAGGAGTCTAATATTCGTTATGCCGAGATGCTCAAAAATGAAGGTGTCCGACTGGTTTTTGGAATCCCAAGTTTAAAAGTACACTCTAAAATTTGCTTGATTCAACGTCAAGAGGATGACAAGCTTATGCGCTATGGATTTATAAGCACAGGAAATTTTAACGAATCCACAGCTCGAATCTATACCGATTATACCCTTTTTACGGCAGACCAATCCATTCTAAAAGAGGTAAATCGGGTATTTACTTTTTTGGAGAAAAGCTATAAAGTGCCAGCACACAAACACTTGCTCATTTCACCTTTTACAACATCAAGTGGATTAAAGGAACGCATTGAAAGAGAAATTGCTTTCGCCAAAGATGGAAAGAATGCGCTTATTCGTATTAAAATCAATAATCTAACAAATTACGAAATGGTCGAAGCTTTGTACAAGGCAAGTCAGGCGGGTGTGCAAATTCGTATGATTGTTCGAGGGATATGCTGTTTGGTTCCTGGTATTAAAGGCTTTAGCGAAAATATTGAAGTGGTAAGTGTGGTTGATCGATTTTTGGAGCATCCTAGAATGGTCATTTTCGAAAATGGAGGTAACCGCGATATTTTTATATCATCATCCGATTGGATGACACGAAATTTGGACAACCGCGTAGAGGTTTCTTGCCCTATTTACGACAAAGACATTCAACAAGAAATGATAGATACATTTGAATTAAGTTGGAATGACAATGTAAAATCTCGTTGGGTAAACAGTAGCGAAACTATAACATACCGTACTAATGGCGCAACTCCTCTGCGTTCTCAGGAAGCAACGTACGCGTATTATCATAATAAAATCGAAGCTCCATGAGAATATCCAAATACGCCGCAATAGATATTGGTTCTAATGCAATTAGACTTCTTGTGAGCAATGTAATTGAACGAAAAAATAAACCTACCATTTTTACTAAGAATGCTATGGTACGAGTGCCTATTCGATTGGGTCAAGATACATTTGGTCACGGCTCAATTGGCATGCCAAATCAGCAGCGCATGATAGACGCAATGCATTCGTTTAAATTGTTGATGGGTGTTCATGGTGTTTCGCACTATATGGCGTGTGCCACTTCGGCATTGCGGGAAGCCAAAAATGGAAAAGAACTTATTGAACGTATTCGTAAAGAAACAGAAGTTTCAGTAGAGCTTATTGATGGAAATCGGGAAGCGGAGATTATTGCTATGACAGATTTATACAACGTTGTAAAACCACACAAGTCGTATCTTTTTGTTGATGTTGGAGGGGGAAGTACAGAGCTTACACTTATTAGCCAAGGGGAAACCGTTGCGTCAAAGTCATTTAAAATTGGAACCGTTCGTTTACTAAATAAAATGGTGCATGACAACGAATTGGAAAACTATAAAAACTGGATTTCCACACACACCAAGTCACTTAGTCGTGTTTCCGTTGTTGGCTCGGGCGGAACTATTAATAAAGTATTTAAAATGACAGGGAGAAAAATTGGTAAACCTCTTTCGTTTATGCTCCTATCTGAACAACATGAATACTTAAAAAAGCGTACTCAAAAAGAGCTTATAATCGATTTACAGCTGAATCCTGATAGAGCAGACGTGATTGTTCCAGCTGTTCAAATATACCTTACGGCTATGAAATATAGTGGTTCAAATAAAATTTATGTACCAAAAGTTGGGCTTGCAGACGGCATGATAAAATTGCTCTACAAAGAATTACATTAATACTCCAGATTAAAATTCTTTTTGAACGTTTCAATCATCGGGTTTTTCTTTATTAGTTCTTGGTATTTATCCTCTGCCGCGTAAACAAACTTTTTTTCTTCTTTAACGTCAACATGAACCTCTAAACTTAGATGATCGTTAATCAACTGTTTTCTTAAAAATTGCAACAATAGTGTGCTGTTTTTTTCCAATTCTAACTTGTTAGTTTCGTTGGGTACACTGAGGTGTATTTCAGTTTTGTTTTTAAGTCTTGGTGTATCCAATTGAAGCAATGCCACCATGTTGCGCTCTCCTTTTTCAGTCATTTGATTGGTGTAGCTTTGCCATTGTTCGGTTAACGCCTCTTGTTGTATTTCATGATTGTTGATTTTTTCCTCCTCAGCAGCGTCAACCATCTTCGTTTGATGCTCTTTTTGTAGGCGTAAGCTTGATAAAGAAAACCCAGATACCCCTTGTGCTGATAAGTCTAATTGAATGGGAGTTGCTTCAACAGGCTCGTCTGCCAATAGTGCAGGCTCATCAACCTTATTTTCGGCAGGCTTGTCTGCCGATAGTTCAGGCTTGTCTGCCAATAGGGTAGGCTCAGTAACCGTTTCGGCAGGCAGGGTTGTCGAACCTACCTGTTCTTTTGGTTTTATATAAGGGCTATGCTTTTTTTTTTCGCCTTCGGTAAGTGAGGCAATTTGCATCAAGCAAAGCTCTACTTGCAAATGCGGATGTAAGCTGCTTTTGTATTGTAGCGCATAAGTATTGGTAAGTTCCAATGCTTGAAGTAAAAACGTTGCAGAAATCTCTTTCGCCTGAGCGTGAAATTTGGCTTCTGTCTCGGCACCAACTTCTAACAATTTTGTTGTCCCATCATTTTGACACATCAACAAATCACGAAAATGTTTTGACAGTCCATTGATAATATGATAACCATCAAAACCTAAATCTATAAGCGAATTAAATTGCAAGATACTTCCGTGCAAATCTCCTTTTTTGAGTAAATCAGTCAAGACTAAATAGCTGTCGTGATCAAGAATATTTAGATTCAAGGATACGTGCTTGGCGGTTAGCGTATCGCCAGAGTAACTTACCATGCGGTCAAAAATAGAGAGTGCATCGCGCATAGCACCATCTGCTTTTTGAGCAATCAAATGGAGCGCATCGTCTTCGGCAGTGATGCCCTCGCGTTCAGCGATGGTTTTTAAATACGCTTGTGCGTCTTTGATGCTAATACGTCTAAAATCAAAAATTTGACATCTTGATAAAATAGTTGGTATGATTTTTTGCTTTTCGGTAGTAGCTAAAATAAAAATAGCGTGCTGAGGGGGTTCTTCCAGCGTTTTTAAAAAGGCATTAAACGCCGCAGAACTAAGCATGTGCACCTCATCAATGATATACACCTTGTAATTCCCTTTTTGAGGAGGAATACGAACTTGTTCAATCAAGCTACGAATATCTGCCACCGAATTGTTAGAAGCTGCATCCAGCTCAAAAACATTAAAGGCAAAATCTTCGTTTGGGTCAATGGGTGCTGAGCCACTGTTTATTTTTTTGGCAAAAATGCGTGCACAAGTAGTTTTACCAACACCTCTGGGACCGCAAAAAAGCATGGCTTTGGCAATTTTTCCTAAATCAATGGCATTTTGCAATGTTTGCGTTATGGCTTGTTGACCCACAACATCCGCAAAAGTTTGCGGTCTGTATTTTAAGGCCGATACAACAAATTCACCCATGAGGTAAAGATACATAAACTCATCTTTTTGACCTATGTAAAAAATAGAGGTTAATGCAGGAATAGTGTATTTTTGCAGCGCAGGCCACCTTATCGCTCCGCTTGCGGAGAGGAAAGTCCGGACACCATAGCGCAGCATAGCGGGTAACACCCGTCGTCCGTCTTTGACGGACAGGACTAGTGCAACAGAAAGCAAGTACAGTTCGGCTGTAGTGAAATCAGGTAAACTCTATG
>JAFMFL010000041.1 GCA_017856205.1 Flavobacteriaceae bacterium | reverse complement strand
GCGGGTCACTGACATCTTCCATGGGTGCCAACAATAGCGGAAATTCGCCAAGTGTTATGTTGCCAATTTTTACCATCAGGGTGCAAAAGTCGTTTGAATTCCTTTGGCAATTTCGGTGTCCCAAAACTGCATCATCTTTCCGTTTTTGACCCAATATACGCGCGGCGGCGCGCTACCTATAAGGTCAAAGAAGGTGTTTACGCCTATCATTTGATGGGGAAAATCTGAATTCGTTAGTGCGTTAAATTGTTCCACTGTGGTGTCTCCTTCTTCAAAAAATAGCGCAACCACTTGCGGCAAGTCTGCACCGTTGCGTTGTAGTTCCGCCAATTCTTGGGCGGCTTCTTGGCAGTGTTCGCAACTAAAGTTTAACACCGCAACCAAATAGTCGCCCTTGGTAAAATCGATTTCGGCAGCATTTTCAAACGCAGGGAATTTTGCCACCACTTCATCAGGCTCAGTTTGAATGGGCCACACAAATACTGCTGCTGCAAATAGCGCAGGAAGCAACGCCCAGGTAAGCCATGGTTTCTTTCCAAATTTGTATTTGTATCGCACCAAAAATCCGTTTATCGCCAAAAGCACTACATTTTTGCCTAACGACTCCAAAGGCGACATCGCTATCATTTCGCCAAAACAGCCACAGTTACTTGTGTCGCCAATAAAAACCAAATAGCCTAAATGGACCGAGAAAATTACCAACAACCAAAAACTGATACGCAACAATAATCGAGTATAAAACGGTAACAACAAGCCAATGCCGAGCCAAACTTCTAGCGCAATAATGGCGCGTGTTGCCCATGCGCCATACAGGCGGTTGGGCACAATCCCTTGTTGTTCTAAGAGAATTTCAAAAAATCCAGGGGCAATTGCCTTCGTGTATGCCGAAAACAAAAAGGTGGCTGCCAAAAATAACTGTAAGATGGTGCGCAAGTGTGCCATAATTTCCTTTTGCCAAAAATAACTTTTCTTTGGCACTTTCGTCGCCTCTAGGCTTGCATGGCGTATCTTTGTTGGCTAAGGCGATTGTTTCCCATGAAGCACATTCGAAATTTCTGCATTATCGCACACATCGACCACGGCAAAAGTACACTTGCCGATAGGCTCCTTGATGCCACAGGAGCCGTAACCGAAAGAGAAAAACAAGATCAGTTGTTAGACAATATGGATTTAGAGCGCGAGCGCGGAATTACCATTAAGTCGCACGCCATTCAAATGAATTATGAGCTAGATGGTGAATCTTATGTGTTTAATTTGATTGACACGCCCGGGCACGTTGATTTTTCCTACGAGGTGTCACGCTCCATTGCGGCTTGCGAAGGTGCGCTGCTGGTAGTAGATGCCGCCCAAAGCATTCAGGCGCAAACCATTTCTAATTTGTATTTGGCTCTCGAAAACGATTTGGAAATTATTCCCGTGCTTAACAAAGTCGATTTGCCCTCTGCAAATCCCGAAGAAGTTACTGACGATATTGTGGACTTGTTGGGCTGCAAAGCCGACGAGGTCATTCACGCCTCCGCCAAAACAGGCTTGGGAATTGATGCCTTGCTGCGCGCCATTGTGGAGCGCGTTCCTGCACCCAAAGGTGATGTTGATGCTCCTCTGCAAGCGCTTATTTTTGATTCCGTCTATAATCCATTTCGGGGTGTGGAAACCTATTTCCGTATCCTTAACGGAAAAATCAACAAAGGGGAGCAGGTGCAATTTATGGCTACTGGAAAAAATTATCATGCCGACGAAATTGGTGCATTAAAACTCAAACAAGAACCCCGCAAACAAATGCTTGCCGGCGATGTGGGTTACCTCATCACGGGGGTTAAAGAAGCCAAAGAGGTAAAGGTGGGAGATACAATTACCTCTGTTGCACGACCTACCGAAAGTGCCATTGAAGGCTTTGAGGAGGTAAAACCAATGGTTTTTGCGGGCATTTACCCTGTGGATACCGAAGAATATGAAGAGTTGCGCGCCTCTATGGAAAAGCTGCAGCTTAACGATGCTTCGTTGGTCTTTGCACCCGAAAGTTCGGCGGCACTTGGTTTTGGTTTTCGTTGCGGGTTTTTGGGGATGCTGCATTTGGAGATTATTCAAGAGCGGTTGGAACGTGAGTTTGATATGACCGTGATTACTACGGTGCCCAACGTGTCGTATCATGCCTACAGCAAAAAAAATCCAAACGATATCATTATCGTTAACAATCCTTCGGATTTGCCAGACCCCTCAGTGCTTGACCGTGTGGAAGAGCCATTTATAAAAGCAACGATTATTACCAAGTCCGATTTTGTGGGTAATGTAATGAGTTTGTGTATTGAAAAACGGGGCGTCATTACCAACCAAACCTACCTTACGCCCGAGCGTGTAGAATTGCATTTTGATTTGCCATTAGCCGAAATTGTATTTGATTTTTACGATCGATTAAAGTCTGTTTCAAAAGGATATGCTTCTTTTGACTATAGCCCCATGGGCTTGCGCCAGTCCAAACTGGTTCGAGTAGATGTGTTGCTTAACGGTAATTCGGTCGATGCGCTTTCGGCACTTGTTCACACAGATAACGCCTATGGTTTAGGGAAAAAAATATGTGAAAAGCTTCAAAAAATGATTCCGCGCCAGCAATTTGATATTCCTATTCAGGCAGCTATTGGCGCAAAAATTATCGCTAGAGAAACCGTTAAAGCTGTCCGTAAAGACGTAACGGCAAAATGTTACGGGGGCGACATCACCCGAAAACGAAAACTCCTAGAGCGTCAGAAAAAGGGGAAAAAGAAAATGCGCCAAATTGGAAATGTAGAAATTCCGCAACAAGCATTTATGGCGGTGCTAAAGCTTAACGAGTAATCCTTTTTATCTGCCCTGGGATGTTTAGGTTTGCTCCCTATCCTTTGTTTTAGTTTTAATAAAAATTGTACCTTGGCGTATAAGCAAATGAACTCGTGGTATGAAGGCGCTTGTGAAATCTATGCCACAAAAGGGGCTTTGGCTTGAAGACGTTCCTGTTCCCAATATTGGTCCAAACGACGTCCTAGTTAAAGTTTCCAAGTCTGCCATTTGCGGAACTGACTTACACATTTATTTGTGGGATGATTGGGCTAAAAACATTATAAAAACAGGACAAATAATCGGGCATGAATATGTAGGGTATGTGGCCAAGTTTGGGGGCGAAGTACAGGGGCTCAAAGAGGGCGATCGGGTCACTGGCGAGGGGCACATTACCTGTGGGCGATGCCGCAATTGCCGGCGTGGGCGTAAGCATGTTTGTGAGAAAACCATCGGAATTGGTGTAGACACAAACGGTTCCTTTGCAGAATATGTGAAAATTCCCGCAGAAAATGTCTTGAAGATTGATTCCCGTATACCTGATGAAGTTTTAGCTATAATGGATCCGCTTGGAAATGCTACTCATACCGCATTGTCTTTTCCGCTTATTGGAGAGGATGTGCTCATTACGGGAGCTGGGCTTATTGGCAGTATGGCAATTCAGGTTGCGCGTTTCGCTGGCGCACGTAATATCGTGGCTACTGAACTCAATCCTTTTAGGGCTGCTCTTGCCAAAAAAATGGGGGCGACTAAAGTTGTTACCCCAAAAACGGAATCATTAGAGCGTGTCATGAAAGCCCTTAACATCTCAGGGTTTGATGTTGGGTTGGAATGCTCGGGATCACCCGTTGCTTTTAATGAGCTGGTGCAACACATGTATCGTTCTGGTAAAATTTCATTGTTGGGTATTTTGCCCAAATCTGCTCCCATAGATTGGACTAAAATTATTTTTAACGGGCTTACAATTAAAGGGATATATGGTAGAGAAATGTTTGAGACTTGGTATCAAATGGAACAAATGCTACTCTCGGGGCTAGATGTTTCGCCAATAATCACGCACCGCTTTGGGATTGACGACTTTCAAAAGGGTTTTGATATAATGGCGTCTGGAAATTGTGGAAAAGTAATTTTAAATTGGGACTAATATGAAAGCTTCTTTTTACAAACACCTTGAAAAAGAATTACGACAACTTACAAAAAACGGGCTTTATAAAGACGAGCGTGTCATTGTAAGTCCGCAGGATGCAGAAATAAGGCTTGCCGATGGTCGCCAGGTTTTAAATTTTTGTTCTAACAACTACTTGGGGTTGTCAAATCACCCTAAGCTCATTGCCGCTGCCAAAAGAGGGTTAGATACTCACGGTTTTGGGATGTCTTCTGTGCGTTTTATTTGTGGTACTACCGATTTGCACAAATTGCTCGAAGAAAAAATTGCTGCTTTTTTCGGTGCCGAAGATAGTATTCTTTATGCGGCTTGTTTTGATGCCAATGGCGGGGTGTTTGAGCCCTTGTTAACAGAAGCAGATGCCATTATTTCGGATGCACTGAATCACGCGTCTATAATTGATGGTGTTCGCTTGTGCAAAGCCAAACGATATCGTTATAACACAGCAGATATGTCAGATTTAGAGCTAAAGCTAAAAGAGGCTCAAGCGCAGCGTTTTCGCATAATCGTTACTGATGGCGTTTTTTCTATGGATGGTCATCTTGCGCCAATGGATGAAATTGTGGCTTTGGCAAAAAAATATGATGCTTTAGTTATGGTTGATGAATGCCACTCTGCTGGCGTAGTAGGAAAAACCGGCCGTGGCGTAACAGAATACTTTGGCCTAAGAGGGGAAGTTGATATCATCACAGGAACATTGGGTAAAGCTTTTGGCGGGGCGATTGGAGGGTTTACTACAGGCAAAAAAGAGGTGATTGCGCTGCTGCGACAGCGCTCTCGCCCTTACTTGTTTTCTAATTCAATTCCCCCTGCAATTGCTGCTGCGGGCATCGCTTATTTTGATTTAATTGAGCGGTCTGAAGAGCTTTTCTCACGATTACATCAAAACACCCTAATGTTTAGAGAAAAAATGGTTGCTGCTGGGTTTGAGCTAAAACCTTCGCAGTCTGCTATTTGTGCGGTTATGCTATATGATGCTGTTTTAGCTCAAAAATTTGCGGCGGAACTATTAAAAAAAGGGATTTATGCCGTTGGGTTTTCATATCCTGTCGTGCCAAGGAATCATGCAAGGGTTCGCGTACAATTGTGTGCTAATCACACTATTGAACAAATAGAACGAGCTGTAGATGCTTTTATCAATGTTGGGAAGCGTCTTGAGGTGGTATAATTGTTGGTTCGCCATAACTTGCCAAAAACCAACTTTTTCCTATATTTTAGCGTATGCACAAAAACGAATATCACACAATTGTCGTTGGTGTGGCGTTTTCGCCCAATTTAAAAGCCAATGTTTTTGAGGCGCTCCGCATGAGTGTCTTGTTTAACGCCTCGTTGGTTATGGTGCATGTGGGTGAAAAAAGCGGTGAAAAAAAAGCTTCCCTTCAAAAAATCATTGCTGATTTTCCTGAATCCCTCCCTAAATATTCCGTGTTGTGGAAGGCAGGACACCCTGCGGAAGTGTTGCTTAACGCCTGTGTGGATGAAAAAGCAGATTTACTCATTCTGGGCGCGCTTCAACGGGAAGGGTTGCTAAAATATTATATAGGTTCTGTGGCGCGAAAGCTCACCCGAAAATGCCCTTGCGATGTGTTGTTGCTCATTAAACCTTCTGTTGAACGCCTCCCTTGCTCGTATGCTGTGGTAAATGGGTTGGCACATGAAAAAACCGAGGTTGCCATTGCCCGTGCGTTTTATGTGTTACATGCGCTTGGAGCAAACCGCCTTACTATTGTAGAAGAAATTCCCGAAGATGATGTTGCCGTTAAGGTGGATGACGATCGTGGGTTGCGAAAATCTACCATTGTAAAAGAGCGCATTAAGCTGCGTGAAGATTCGCGCGTTAAGAAAATTTTAAACCAAATTCCTGCCTCTTTTAAAGAAACGGTGGCGCATGATGTGCAACCTATTTTTGGGCGTCGAGGGTATTCTATCGGGCATTTTGCCCGAGTAAAACGCGCCGATTTGTTGGTGATGAATGCCCCACAAAAACACTCCCTTTGGGATCGTCTTTTCCCCCATGATTTAGAATATATTTTGTCTGATTTACCCACCGATGTTTTAATTGTGCGCTAATGGCTAAGTCTTCCATATTTGCTGGTCTTCATAGGAACGTCTTTGCTGGGTTTGTGGTGTCGCTTATCGCCTTGCCTTTGGCGCTTGGGTTGGCTGTGGCTTCTGGGTTTCCTATGGTTGCGGGCATTGTTACCGCTGTGGTAGGTGGTGTGCTTGTTTCCATTTTTGGGGGTTCGCATGTGACCATTACAGGTCCTGGCTACGGCTTGGTGGTTGTACTGCTAAGCGCTGTTGCGGTATTGGGAGATGGTGATATGCAGGCAGGCTATTTGTATGCGTTATCAGCGGTTATTATTTCGGGTGGGCTGCTATTGCTTTTTGGTTTTTTGCGCTTTGGCGCGCTTAGCGATTTTTTTCCCGCTAGTGCTATTCAAGGGATGCTGTCCGCAATTGGAGTAACGCTACTGCTAAAGCAGTTTTACGTTATGCTTGGTGATATGAAAACCAAAGGAACAGTGCTAGAGCTTTTGGGTGGTGTTCCCAAATTGATACAATCACTAGAAGTTGCCCCTTCGGGACAGTTGTATGCCGTGGGAATTGGCGTGATAAGTTTGTGTGTTATGTTTTTCTACAGCAAAATAACCAATCGGTTTTTTAGACTTATTCCTGCTCCAATGTGGGTTATTCTGCTGGCACTTGGGTTTGATGCGTACTTCTCTGTTGTTACGGGTGAAAACCCCATTAGCAAAAAGCTGCTTATTTCGTTACCCAACGATATGCTAACATCTGTCCCGACCCCTGATTTTTCAAAATGGAAAGAGCCTGTTTTTTGGGGAATTGTATTGTCTGTTACCCTAGTTTCTAGCATCGAGTCGTTGTTAAGCATAAAGGCTGTAGATAAGTTAGACCCCAAAAAAAGAAGGTCTAACATCAACAAAGACATGAGGGCGTTGGGCGTCGCTACTATAGTAAGCGGGTTTTTGGGCGGCATGAATGTGGGTACGGTTATTTCTAGAAGCTCGGTTAATGTCAACAACCAGGCCACGAATCGTTCCTCAAACTTTTTCCATGCCATTTTTCTTTTGTTATTTGTTATTGTTTTTCAAAGCCAATTGGGGAAAATTCCCTTTACCGCTTTGGCGGCAATTTTAGTTTATACGGGGTATAAGTTAACCGCTCCTGCCATTTTTGTGCGGATGTACCACATTGGAAAGGAGCAGTTATTCATTTTTCTTACCACGCTTATTGCTACACTGGTAACGGATTTAATTTCAGGGATTTTAATTGGGTTACTTGCCACATTTGCGGTACATGTGGTGCTTAACAAAGCGTTTTGGTTGTTTTCGCGCAACCTGCTCAAACCTAATGTGTTGATGTATAAAGAGGCGGAAACACAAAGCTACTATGTGGGGGTGATTCACTTTTGTACTTTTTTAAACTTTTACAGGCTTAAAGCCAAGCTAGATAAAATCCCGCAGACGGAGAAAGTGGTGGTCGATTTTTCGCTTTGTTCTTTTGTAGATCATACTGTACAAGAAAGCTTACACAATTACGAGGAGCTTTTTGACCGCAAGGGCGGTGTGGTTGAAATTATTGGGTTAGATGTTCACCAAACAGATTCCAGCCATCCGTTTGCTGTGCGTACCCTGCGCCCCGTGCAAAAATTACGTGTTTTTGGGAGTGGAAAAACAAGGCGTCAGCAACAGCTTGAAGCGTTGGCTGAACAAAGAGGTTGGTCTTATAAGGGTTCGCCAAAAACTCAAAAGCGCCTACTTCGTGACCATTTAGGCTACCAAACCACTTCTGTTGAGCGCATCTACAATCAATTATCAAGCCCAAATAATGAAGTTTCTTTGTTTGATATTAGATACAGCGAGGGAGTGTTTATTGCCAAAGAAAGTGTGCAAACCACATTGTTGCGTGTGCAACTTGCAAATCCTGTTCCTGTGTTTTCGTTTGATAGAGAAATGCTGCTTGAAAGGCTATCCCATTTGGCTGGGTTTCGTGATATTGATTTTCCCGAACATCCCGCCTTTTCAGATGATTTTTATGTCCGTGGCAATAATCCCGAAAAGGTTCGTCGTTTCTTTACGCCTGAGCTTATTTCTTTCTTTTCGGCTTACTGGTTTTACCATATTACGTGTAATGGTAACGCGTTGATTGTACGACAGTTTTTTCGACCCGCCACCCCTGCCGAGGCTACTGCTATGATTGAATTTGGGCTTGCGCTGAAGAAAAAAATTGACGTATAAAACTTTTGTACCTTCGTTTGATATGAAACTTCATGCCATAGAAACGGGAAACTTTAAGCTGGATGGCGGCGCCATGTTCGGTGTTGTGCCCAAAGCTTTATGGAGCAGAACCAATCCTGCTGACGATAAAAATCGTATTGAGCTTGCTGCCCGCTCCTTGCTTATTGAACATGGCAATCGCCTTATTCTAATCGATGCCGGTATGGGAAACAAACAAGACGACAAGTTTTTTCGCCACTACGGGCTTTGGGGAAATCATTCGCTTGAAAAATCATTGCACAATGCTGGTTTTTCAGCCGCAGATGTTACCGATGTGTTTCTAACGCACTTGCACTTTGACCATTGTGGTGGTGCGGTGCGATGGAATAAAAATAGAACGGGTTTTGAATTAACTTTTCCCAACGCAACATATTGGAGCAATAAAGCACACTGGGAATGGGCAACAAAACCAAATGCCCGAGAAAAAGCTTCGTTTTTTTCGGAAAATTTAGTGCCAATACAAAAGAGCGGTCAATTGAAGTTTGTGTCAAAAAACGGCGCTGCTTATACTGACGAAAGCGAGCTTGGTTTTGGCATTTTATTTGTTGATGGACATACCGAAAAACAAATGATTCCGCACATCTCTTTTAACGAAAAAACAATTGTTTTTGCCGCTGACTTATTGCCTACGGCTGGACATTTGCCTTTGCCTTACGTAATGGGATATGATGTGCGTCCGCTTAAAACACTACAAGAGAAAGACTCCTTTTTGACAAAAGCCGCGGATGAAAATTTTGTCCTATTTATGCAACATGACGCACACAGCCCTTTAATTACAGTTCAACACACCGAAAAGGGTGTGCGCTTGTTAGAAACATTACCTATTGAAACTTTAAATTCGCTATAAACTTATGAAACCCTTTTTCTTTTTACTTTTTGGCACGGCGCTTTTAGCACAACCTCAGCCTGGCTATTGGCAACAGCATGCCGACTATACCATGAATGTGGATGTTGACGTAAAAACATTTCGCTACTCAGGCACACAAGAACTGGTATACACGAACAAGTCGCCCGACACCTTAAAGCGCGTTTTTTATCATTTGTATTTTAACGCTTTTCAACCAGGCAGCGAAATGGATGTGCGCTCAAGAACCATTTCTGACCCTGATAAGCGTGTTGGGTCGCGCATTGAAAAATTATCTCCTGATGAAATTGGGTATTTGCATGCTACATCGCTTCTTCAAGACGGCAAAAAGTTGAATTTTCAAGAAGAAGAAACGATTTTGGTGGTGCCGTTGGAAAAGCCTTTGGCTCCGGGAGCAACCACCACACTTTCTATGGTTTTTGAGGGTCAAGTCCCGAAACAAATTCGCCGAAGTGGTCGCAACAGTAAAGAGGGCGTTGCACTTTCCATGACTCAGTGGTATCCAAAATTAGCAGAATACGACCATGATGGTTGGCACACTAACCCTTACATTGGGCGTGAGTTTCACGGGGTTTGGGGAAATTTTGATGTAAAACTCACCCTTGACAAAAAATATGTTGTGGGCGGAACAGGCTATTTGCAAAACCCTGATGAGGTGGGTCATGGCTATGGGGAGAAAACCAAAAAAACAAAAGGCAAAAACTTGACGTGGCATTTTGTCGCGCCCGCCGTACATGATTTTGCGTGGGCCGCTGATCCCGATTACATTCACGACACACTAGAAACGAAAAGCGGGGTTAAGCTTCATTTTTTATATAAAAACAATCCTAAAATTATTGAGAATTGGAAACGACTCCAGCCTGATACAGCAAAATTGATGGCGTTTTTTAACATCGCCGTTGGTCCATATCCATATAAACAATACACCATTTTACAGGGGGGTGATGGTGGTATGGAATATGCGATGTGTACCTTAATCACAGGAGAACGCAGCTATCCGAGTTTGTATGGTGTTACCTCGCACGAGTTGGCGCATTCGTGGTTTCAGCATGTGTTGGCATTTAATGAGTCTAAATACGCTTGGATGGATGAGGGCTTCACTGCTTTTTTAGACGCATTAGGCGAAAAAAGTTTAAATGGAAATGAGGATGCTTTTGCTCCTGCCTATGATGACTACCGAGCATTGGTGGCTAGTGGCCTAGAAGAACCGCTAACCACGCACGCCGACAGGTTTATCACTAATGTCGCTTACGGTACGGGAAGTTATGACAAGGGCGCGATTTTTTTAAGTCAGTTGGCATACATTATTGGGGCTGATGCCTTAGTTGAGTCGCTGCGGCGATTTTATGCGGCATTTGCGTTTACACACCCGACCCCCAACGATTTTAAACGAATTGCAGAAAAGGTTTCGGGTATTCAATTAGAGTGGTACCTTAATGATTGGACGCGCACCACAAACACCATTGACTACAATATTAAAAGCGTAACAGCAAAAGGTGAGCAAACGGAAATAGTGTTGGAGCGTATTGGTGCTATGGGAATGCCTATTGATGTTGGGGTGTTATATAAAAATGGTGAGCAAACGGTGCATTATATTCCGCTGCAAATGATGTTTGGCGAAAAGCCTGCGTTGGCTGGTGTTTCGGGCTGGACTGTGGAAAAAGATTGGGCGTGGGCACGCCCAACATACACGTTAACAATAGATGCGCCTTTAGAGGAAATTTCACAATTACGTATAGACCCAACAGGGCTTATGGCTGATATTGATTTAAGCAATAATGTTTTCGAAAATACCCAATGAAATAACGCGCCTAAAAAGCAAAAAAGCAATTGAAACGCTTTTTGCTGAAGGCAACCACATTAGAAAAAAACCATTAAAGTTGGTTTTT
>JAFMFL010000040.1 GCA_017856205.1 Flavobacteriaceae bacterium | reverse complement strand
AACCAATCGATAGCGGTTTCCAAATACTCTTGGCCACCCGAGTAAAAAATACACGATGGTTCCTGTAATGGTCGAATAAACAATAGATTTGTTCATAATATTGATTATTTGACACTAAAATATAAATATTATTTACAAAAACCGAACGAATAGACTAAAAAACTGATAATTATTAAAATATTAACCTAAACCGCTTTTACCACCTGATGCGGCACCAAAAGTTGCATATTGTCTTGCAGTCGGCTAATAACCAAATGCATCATCCGTTTGTTTAGCTTAGAGGAATTGGTAATGTACTGTTGGTATTCCTTAACGGTAAATTGCCCAATCAGCATACCTTTAAGCGAGTTGCGGAATTTTTGGTCTTTGCAGATGGCCGTTTCGATGTATTGCAGCCTTTTTTCAATGGAAAGCTCATAAAAAACCCCTTTGTGTTTGTTGGCATAATTGATAAATGCCTCTACAAGCAACGGATGCTGCAATTTAAGAATAGGACGTATGGTGGTGTTTTGAAATCGCTCATCATCAGACATGGTATCAAACAGCTGATGCTTCTTAATCTCGGGGCGAATGCGCAGTAGGTCGTTATGCCGGTCATTCATTGTTAAAATTGTTTAATTAAAATTAGTAGAGATTTCAATGCTGTTTTTGCCACAGTTCTTTAGTTTTCCATAGGTTTTTAACAACCTATGTATTGAATGATAATTTGTGTTATGTTAAATTTTATTTGTATTTAATAAAATACCTAAATTCGTGTTAAATAAATAAAACATGCCCCCCTATGGCCATTGGAATACCTAAAGAAATAAAAAATAACGAATATCGTGTGAGTTTAACTCCAGCGCATGTAGCAGCCCTTGCGGTTTCACATACAATTATAGTACAACAAAATGCTGGCGTTGGCTCTGGTTTTACAAATCAAGCGTATCAGCAAGCTGGCGCTATCATTGTGGCTTCACTTGAAGATGTTTATGCGCAGGCATCGCTAATTATCAAAGTTAAAGAGCCATTGCCCGAAGAATATCCGTTAATTCAAGCACATCATATCATATTTACCTTCTTTCACTTTGCCGCATCAGAGGAATTAACCCTTGCCATGCAACAAAGTGGCGCAACCTGTATTGCCTACGAAACCATTGAAGATGAAAATGGACGATTACCATTGCTAGAGCCTATGTCTGAGGTTGCGGGCCGTTTGGCAGGACAACAAGGGGCTAAATACCTAGAAAAACCACAAGGCGGTAGCGGAATTCTGATTGGAGGTGTAAAAGGCGTACCCCCTGCCAAAGCCATGATTTTGGGCGGTGGTGTTGTGGGTACCAACGCCGCAGATGTATTGGTGGGTATGGGTGCTGATGTGCTAATGTTTGACATAAACGAAAAACGCCTCGAAGAGCTCAACGCTTATTTTGAGGGAAAAATAACAACAGTTTTAGCAACCAAAGAACATATTGGCGCACACCTTCCCCTTATGGATGTTGTCATTGGCGCAGTTTTGGTAAAAGGTGCTAAGGCACCAAAGCTTATCTCCAAAGACATGCTATCGCTGATGCGTCCGCAGTCGGTATTGGTAGATGTTGCCGTTGATCAGGGCGGTTGTTTTGAAACCACACGCCCCACAACACACGAAAACCCCACCTACCTTGTAGATGGCATTTTGCATTATGCGGTTGCTAATATGCCTGGTGCGGTGCCTCAAACATCAACCAAAGCACTTTCAAGAGTAACATTTACATACCTTATGGAATTGGCCTCTATACCTTTAAATCAGCTCGATGACAATTTTAAAAAAGGCATAAACACCTACAATGGACATATTACAAACAAAGAAGTTGCCGATGCATTCCAACTTCCTTATACCCCATTGGCAAATATTTTAGATTAATGGCTATCTTGCATATATGAATGCTATTCCTTCCTTAAACCTTCAAAAATTTGCATCGGGAACCCGAGCACAACGTCATCAATTTGTTACCGATTTAGGACATGCCTTTGAAGAAATTGGCTTTGTGGCTATTTCGGGACATTATCTCACTACTGCACTTAAAGATGCACTTTATGAGCAAATAAGAGCATTTTTTGATTTGCCAGAACATGTAAAAAAGAAATATGAAATTGAAGGAGGTGGCGGTCAGCGTGGCTATACCTCTTTTGGAAAAGAACACGCCAAAGGCAAAAAGGAAGGCGACCTTAAAGAGTTTTGGCATTTTGGACAATATGCCGAAGTGGTAGAAGCACTCAAACCGCACTACCCACCCAATGTTATTGTAGAAGAAATTCCTGCCTATAACGAAGTGGGCAAAGCCACTTTCCAAGCCTTAGAAAAAACCGCTATTGCGCTGCTACAAGCCATTGCACTCTATCTGGGATTGGACGCGAATTATTTTGATGATTTTGTGGCCACAGGAAATAGTATCCTCCGCCCCATTCACTATCCGCCCATACAAGCAGCACCCAAAAATGCTGAGCGTGCCGCTGCTCACGGCGATATTAACCTCATAACTTTACTCATGGGTGCCCACGGAAAGGGCCTTCAAGTGCTAAACAAAAACAACGAATGGATTGACGCCATTGCTAGCGAAGATGAACTTATGGTTAATGTGGGCGATATGCTTTCCCGTCATACCAATAATACCTTAAAGTCAACCATACACAGAGTGGTAAACCCGCCTAAAGAACTTTGGGGAACATCACGTTATTCTATTCCGTTTTTTATGCATCCCGTGGCGACCATGCCCCTCAACGTACTCAACCATTGCATTACACCTGAAAACCCTAAAAAATTTGATGATATTACTGCAGGTGCATTTCTTCACGAACGATTAATTGATTTAGGGCTAATCAAATCATGATGGCAAAACTGAACGACTTATCAGATTTAAAAAAGCTTTTCCCAGAGGCAGTAGGTGCCTATACCCCAACAACAGGATCTCCTAAAGAAACAACCAAACAATACCTAGAAGCGCATTTCAGCAACAAAGGTCGTGGTGGAAAAATAGTTACTGTTATCAAAGGATTTGAGGGTACGGATGCCGAACTCAAATCCCTGGCAAAAAACATCAAACAACATTGTAGCGTTGGAGGAAGCGTAAAAGATGGAGAGGTAATCATTCAGGGGAATATGCGTGATAAAGTCATGGAGTTTCTACGCGCCCAAGGACACCACATAAAACGTGTTGGCGGTTAATTGCTCTCTATGCTAACAACACTTCGTCAAGCCGTTTTAAAGCCTAAGAATACTATCCTTCTTTTTAACGAAACGCAACACCATCTGTTTTTAAACTTTGCCATACCGCTTATTCAATCAGGAATAAGCGTTGGAGCCATTTCCACGGGCATTATTAAATCACTTAAACTAAACCTTCAAAAAACCACTATTGATGGGGTTTATTTGGCTACTCATGACGTTCCAAATCCATCCATACTTTGTTTCTCTAGCGGCACCAAGAACAACCAAAAAGGTATTGTTCGGACTTTTGAAAGTTGGCAAAATAGCTTTGCCCTTATCCAAGATGAAATTGCTGCTTTTCCAGATGCTAAAGCCATAGTGTTGGGCACACTCCCCTACTCGCTTACCCTTTTTGGTGCAATGGAATCGTTGCAACGGAGGCAGCAACCGTTGGTGTTTCCCAACCACGAACTTCGTTATTTTACACAGCTTCAATCCAATCAAAACTACATCTTATGGGTAACGCCCTTGCATTGTGCGTTTTTTGTAAAAGCATTGGACAAAAAACATATGCAACCCATAAAGACCATTCGATATATGTTTGTAGGCGGTGCACAGTTTTCTAACCGTCAACGCGACGCTTTGCAAAACGTATTTCCCAATGCCAAGATTTATAGTTTTTACGGCGCATCTGAAACCAGTTTTATTACCATCAAACACCCGAATGACAACAACAAAAGCGTGGGCAGTATTTGCAAAGGTGTACAGGTTGTTATTTTAGATAAGCAGAATCAAAAATGTTCTAAAAATGAAATTGGAACTATTTGGGTTAATAGTAAAGATGCATTTAAATCTTATATCCAAAAGTCATTGAAAATAAATAAATTAGATAATTTTATTTCAATAAACGATAGAGGTTTTTTAGATGATCAAAATCGCCTGTTTTTTGCGGGTAGAGCGGAACGTCATATTTCCATAAGTGGTCATATTATTGACCTTTATGCACTTGAAATCTGGTACAAAAAAGCCTTAGCAACAGAAACACTTGCCATACTAACAAAACCGAATGAATTAAAAGAGAATGAGTTGTTTTTGATGACCTCGAAACAACTTTCAAAATCCGATTGGCAATCCCTAAAAAATTCAGCTTACGATACATTAGGTGCACAAGGTGTTCCAAAAAAATGGCTACATTGTCATACATGGCCGCTATTGGCTAACGGAAAAACAGATATAAAAACCTTAGAACAATGGCTTTAACTTCCCAAAAAGCCTATCTGATTGCAGGCTCACGAACCACTGTTGCCCCTATTGGCGGTATTTTTCGCAACACCCCGATTCAAGACATGGCTGCGGCAGTACTTGAAGAAAATCTTCAGCAGTTGCACATTTCAAAATCAGAGGTTGACGATATTTTTGTATCCAACGCCATTGGTGGTGGTGGCAATATCGCACGATTTTGTGCACTAAAAGCTGGGTTTTCATCGCATCTGTTAGGCACTTCCATAGACCGACAATGTGTGGGCGGTTTGGATGCGATTATCCAAGCGGCAAACCGTGTCAAAAGCGGAGCAGCCAATTTGATTATAGCAGGAGGCGTAGAATCTTTTTCCCTTCGTCCAGAACGACATTATCCAACCAAGTGGAACGAAAGTCCTATGAAATTAGAAAGACCTCCTTTCTTCCCTGAGGACGATCCAACTGTTCCCTTAGGCGATTTTGTTCAAGAGTTAAAGAAGATGCACAACATTAGCGAAAAAGAGGAGCTTGAATGGGTACAAAACAGCCACAGAAAAACTTTAGCACACAAAACAGTTGCTGAAACCGAAATAGTGTCTCTCACTACAAATGACCCAATCGACACATTTGCAAGAGAGATTACTGAAAATACCTATCAAAAATCAAAAGCGAAATTTGGTCATACACACCCTTGCAATACGGCACCAAAAGCCGATGGAGCTGCCTTTGTGGTGGTGGCTTCTGAGAACATGGTAAAAAAACATAATCCCGCTCATTGTGTTGAAATTACAGGTGGATTTACGCTTGGCGGAGATCCAAAGTCTTTCCCGATCCTTCCAGCTGATGCCATGAAAAAAATCATGCAGCAAAACAACATAAATTGGGACACTATCAGTCACATAGAGCTTATGGAAGCTTATGCTGTTCAAGCCATTTTGTGCGCTAAACTAAGTGGTGCGCCAGTAGAAAAAATCAATCCGTTTGGTGGAGCTATTTCTCGAGGACATCCCATAGGTGCTTCAGGGGCAATTTTGGCAGTTCGGTTGTATCATGCCCTTAAAAACACCCAGAAAACAGGTTTAGCTGCTATTGCTGGCGCAGGCGGTTTGGCGAGTGTGTTAGTGCTTAAATCGATTTAGTTACCACTTTATTGGTGAGCCTCCATGTTGCGTCAAATAAGCATTCGCTTTACTAAAATGTTTATTGCCAAACCACAACCCCCGATTGGCACTTAACGGCGAAGGATGCCCTGCCTCCAACACCAAATGTTTTAAACGGTCAATATGCTTGCCTTTTTTCTTGGCATAATTTCCCCAAAGCATAAATACAAGACCTGTTTTTTGGCTTGAAAGCGAAGCAATAATTGCATCTGTAAATTGCTCCCAACCCTTATTTTGATGACTCCCTGCTTGCCCGGCACGTACACTTAGTGTGGCGTTTAATAGCAATACACCTTGCGCAGCCCATTGGCTTAACGTGCCACTTTTTGGATAAGGTTTTCTAATGTCTGCTTCCAATTCTTTAAAGATATTTATAAGCGATGGCGGATGTGCAACACCTTCGGGTACAGAAAATGAAAGCCCGTGCGCTTGTCCGTCACCGTGATAGGGGTCTTGTCCTAAAAGGACCACACGAGTGTGCTCAAAGGGTGTAGAATCCAATGCATTAAAAATGTCTTTCCCGGGCGGATAGCACTTAAATTGCTGGTATTCTTGTCGAACAAAATCGGTAAGTGCCTTAAAATAAGGCGCATCGATTTCGGTTGCCAGTTGATTTTGCCATGACTTTTCTAATCTAACCTGCATAAAAAAGCTATTTTTGCGATGCCTCAAGGTAGAAAAAATTGAGATGAAACAAATTGCGAAAAAAACGCTTGATGATTTAGAGTTTGGGGTGGTTTTGGAACAAGCCGCTGCCCGATGTGCTACGGAGTCTGGAAAAGCGCAGATGATTTCAACTGAACCCTACACGAATTTTCGTGCAGTTCAAGGTGCGTTAAAACGCACTAATGAGTATCTCTCCTCATTTTCTGAAGAAAAACCAATTCCAAAGCACGGGTTTGAAGATGTTTCACAAGAAATCTCCCTTTTATCTGTTGAGAATAGTAAAATAGAAGTTGAGGGGTTTAGACGGCTTTTGGTGCTTTCAGAAACAGCAAATACCTTACTCGTATTCCTAAAAAAGAACAAAGATCGCTACCCTGGCTTATTTGAAGTCGCCAACGATCAGCCTCCCATAAAAGAAATTCCGGCTGAAATCCATCGTATTATTGACAAATTTGGGGAGATAAAAGATCGTGCCTCTGATACGCTTCATAGCATTCGAAGACAAATGAATGGCGTGCGCTCAAAAATCAGCCAAAGTTTTGGCGCAGCACTTAGTAGCTACCAAGGATCTGGTTTTTTGGATGAAATTCGAGAGACCGTAATTGGAAACAGACGTGTATTGGCGGTAAAATCCATGTACAGGCGCAAAGTCAAAGGGGTTATTCACGGCAGTAGCAAAACGGGGAGTATCGTGTATATAGAACCTGAAACCACCTTACAATACACCCAAGAACTTCAAAATCTACTGTATGACGAGAAAGAAGAAATCGATGCCATACTGCGTGCATTGACCGATTTTATGCGTCCATTTGACGCTGATTTTACAACGTTTTCTAGTTTTCTTACGCTAATAGACACACATGCCGCAAAAGCCTACTATGCCAAGGATATGAATGCTGTGATGCCCGTGCTGACTGAGGCACAGGAAATAGATCTAAAAAACGCCTATCACCCCCTACTCTATCTGAGTAACAAAAGAAAAAAGAACCAAACCTATCCCCAGGACATTCATTTGCATCCCAAAAACCGCATTATCGTAATTTCAGGACCTAACGCAGGAGGTAAAAGCATTACCTTAAAAACGATAGGGCTATTGCAATTGATGCTGCAAAGCGGTTTCTTAATCCCCGTTCATGAGCAAAGTTATATGGGAGTTTTTGAACGTATACTCACTGATATTGGTGACAATCAATCCATTGAAAATGAACTAAGTACTTACAGCTATCGCCTTAAAAACATGCAGCGATTTTTAAAAAAATGCGATGATAAAACCCTGTTTTTAATTGATGAGTTTGGTACAGGTTCCGATCCTGAATTGGGGGGCGCATTAGCGGAAATCTTTTTGGAAGTTTTTTACGAACGGGAATCCTTTGGTGCGATTACCACACACTATTCCAACCTAAAACTTCTCGCCAATGAATTGCCTCATATGACCAATGCCAATATGCAATTTGACGGCAAAAGCTTAGAGCCCACCTTTCATTTGGTGACGGGCGAAGCAGGAAGCTCGTTTACCTTTGAGGTGGCGGAGAAAAACGGTATTCCGTATAGTCTTATCAACAGAGCAAAAAAGAAGATTGAGCGCGGAAAAGTACGTTTTGATGCCAGTATTGCCAAGCTGCAAAAAGAACGTGCCACCATGAGCAAGACCTCAAAAGAACTACAGGAGGCATCTATCAAAAACAAAAAAGAAAACGAAAAACTGGAAACGCTTAATGCAAAGGTTAAAGTGAAGTTGGAGCGTTATCAAGAATTATTTGACCAAGAACAGCGCATGATTGTGCTAGGAAACAAAGTAAACGATGCTGCCGAGCGTTATTTTATAAGTAACAAAAAGAGACCCCTTATTGCAGACCTCCTTCGTATTGTGGAAACAGAAAATGCCAAACGCAAACGCAAATCGGCATCGGAACACAAAAAAGAGCAACAACAGAAAAAAGCCCTTAAGGAAGAGGTTGCAAAAAAAGTAGAAGTGGTTAGAGAAGAAAAAAAGAAAAAACCAGCGCAAAAAGCAACAGAACTAAAACGCCCAAAAGTTACCTTTAACATAGGCGACAAAGTGCGTATGTACGACGGTAAAGCCGTGGGAACTATTGATGTTTTGGAAAAGAAAAAAGCCATTGTAAACTATGGGGTTTTCACTACCCAAGTTAATGTGGAAGCTTTAGAATTGGTATCCAGAGCAAAGTCGTGAGTGCTGCGGTAATTTTTTACGATAGTAGCTGTGTGCTGTGCAGTACATTTGTACGGTTTATTATTCGACACGACACAAACTCTCATTTTCAATTTGCCGCACTTTCGTCAGCATATGCCAATAGCCTTCAACTTCCAAAAGAATCCGTTGTGGTGGTTATAGATAATAAAAAGTTGCTGCAACATTATGCCGTGCGCTATATTATTTCAAAGCTACCCAAATTGCGTTGGATTTTGTTCTTCTTTTGGATAACACCTAAGCCTATTCAAAAATGGATGTACAATATTGTAGCAAAAAATAGAAAACGTATTTTTGGTAGTACCCAATGCGCGTTAGCGCAAGAATATAAAAGTCGATTTATTTCTCAGGATAATTATCATCCCAATTCTTGACTTTGGGAGTGCCAAGCTTGCCCAGCCATTTGGCTACCAACATAGAAACGGAGGCATCGCCTGTAACATTTACGGTGGTGCGACACATATCCAACGGTCTGTCCACAGCAAAAATTAATGCCAATCCCGCTTCGGGAATACCTGCTTGCGCTAAAACAATAACAAGCATTACCATACCAGCACCAGGTACAGCAGCCGAGCCAATAGATGCCAAGGTAGCTGTAGCGATAATACCCAATTGTGCCGAAAGACTTAAATCCATGCCAAACGCTTGAGCGATAAAGACCGCTGCTACCGCCTGATATAAACTAGTTCCGTCCATATTTATGGTTGCACCTATGGGAAGCACAAAACTGCTAACATCTTCTTCTACGCCTAAGTGCTCATGCACACGCTCCATGGTTACGGGAAGTGTGGCAGCAGACGAACTGGTAGAAAAGGCTAACAATTGTGCCGGAGAAATTCCCTTTAAGAAAAAACCAATCTTTTTTCGAGTGAAAATCCGTACCAAAAAAATGTAAAAGAGAATCATGCAAATCAATCCTATTAATACTGTTGCTGTATATAGTCCAAGTGCTTTAAATAGGTCTGCTGAGGGTGCTTCGGCAATAAGGGCTGCCAACAAGGCAAAAACTCCATAGGGCGCTGCAATCATTATAAGGTCAATAAGTTTTAGGATAACCTCATTAAGCGCATCAAAGAAATCTTTTACGGCTTTTGCTTTTTGTTTGGGTATTAGCACCAGTCCTATGCCAAAAAAGATAGCAAAGAAAATCACTTGTAGCATATTGCCATTGTCTTGCATGGCGTTAAAAATATTGGAAGGCACCAAATCTACCAATGCTTGCAGTGGTCCTGCCTCTTTTTGTGCCGCTGCCACCGATTGCTTGGCTGCTGCATCTGCTGCATAGGCAGAAAGTAGCTCTGATCTAGTTTCGTCGGAAAGCGTATTACCAGGCTTAATGACATTTACAATCGTGAGCCCAATGGTTACCGCCGTGAGTGTAGTAAACAAATACATTCCAATAGTCCGACCGCCCATACTGGAAAGTTGGGCGATATTTTTTAGGTCAGAAACCCCTTTTACAAGCGAGGCTAGTATAAGAGGAACAGCTATAAGTTTTAGCGAATTAATGAAAATAGTTCCGAAAGGTTTAATCCAATCAATAACAAATTGTTTTCCCCAATCAAACTGGCTACACAACAAACCAAAGAGAACGCCAAACAACATTCCCAATAATATTTGCCAATGGAGCGCCAGTTTTTTCATATCATAGTTTTGAGGTTCGATTTCGCAAGGTAAAATCTGCCAATACCAAAGCCGTCATGGCTTCCACAATGGGTACGGCTCTTGGCACAACACAAGGATCGTGTCGTCCTTTACCTTCCATAGTTACAGTTTCACCTTTGTTATCTATCGTTTCTTGCGACTGCATGATGGTTGCCACAGGTTTGAATGCGACATTAAAGTACACATCCATTCCGTTACTAATACCGCCTTGAACGCCGCCAGAGTTATTGGTTTTTGTTGTACCATCTTCGTTATAAAGGTCGTTGTGTGCGCTTCCACGCAACGCTGCGCCAGCAAAACCACTTCCGTATTCAAACCCTTTAACGGCATTTATGGAAAGCATCGCCTGTCCCAAAACGGCATGAAGCTTATCGAACACAGGTTCGCCTAAACCAATAGGAACATTTTTAGCAACGCAAGTAATCACGCCACCTACGGTATCGCCATCTTTTCTAACTTGCTTGATATAGGTCTCCATTTTTGCTGCCATTGCAGCATCTGGACAACGCACTGGGTTTTGTTCAATGAATGAAAAATCAGAAATTTTTTCTGGATTTGGCAAAGACAACTCCCCTACCGCAGAGACAAAAGCTTGAATTTGAATAGGTGTAATGAGTTGTTTGGCAATACTACCTGCAACCACACGGGCAGCCGTTTCACGTGCCGAGCTTCTGCCACCACCACGATAATCCCGAAATCCATATTTTTGGTCATACACATAGTCGGCGTGTGAAGGGCGATAGCTATCTTTAATATGACTATAATCCTTAGATTTTTGATTGGTGTTGTGAATTACAAAGCCAATAGGTGTTCCTGTAGATTTGCCTTCAAAAACACCTGAGTAAATCTCAACCGTATCAGGCTCTTTACGTTGCGTTACTATAGCTGATTGCCCCGGCTTTCTTCTGTCTAAATCTTTTTGTATTGCGTCAATATCAATGGGAACTCCCGCAGGACAACCGTCTACAACACCACCAAGAGCGGGGC
>JAFMFL010000039.1 GCA_017856205.1 Flavobacteriaceae bacterium | reverse complement strand
GGTACCCCAAGCCACTTCGTTTCCTTCGTTAGAAAGGTTTTTGTCTTGCATAGACGCCACATTTCTAAAAAGCTTTGATGCATGCGCCAATCCTAGCAAACGGGGCATTTGCGCAGCCGTACAAGACACATCGGAAAAGGCATTCTTAGTCTTGACAAGAGGGAGTAAATTTCCGTTGGAATCAAGCGTATCTGTGTTAAAATGTCCAACCATTTGCCGTCCAGATGACATGGGTTCAGCTACGGGGTCGGCATGACCGTAAACACTTGCAAAAATATGTTTTGGCTTAAGTGCTCCAATCGCCATCATAAAAGTTTGATCACGGTAATATCCAGAGCGAAAATCTCCATTCTGGAATACTTTTGCCATGGCAATTTGTGCCAACTCTTTACCATCGCCAAAGATGCCAAATTTACCCTTGCCAGAAAGCACTTCTTTTCTTCCTAAAATGCTTACCTGCCGGCTCAATGCAGCGATATAGAAATCGTTGAGGATATCTTTTTTAAAATCATCGAAAGTTCCTTTCGATGAGGCAAGGTTTACGCTTTTCATAAGGAGTTGCAAATTTACGAAAAATGCACGTATTCATTGTTTGCTTTAAAACCAACTTCGAGAAAAAAGCTGAACTAAGGTAGAGGGACGAAGTGAAAGCTGAAAGCGGATTTGCTTTGCGTATGCTGGTTTTGTCATCAAATTCCCCGTGGCATCGTAGAGTGGGAAGTGTATCTCAAAAAAATCTGGAATAAGATTAAATGAAACTCCCGTTCCCCAATGCGTATGTGCTTTTTGATCTGTGTTTTTGATCCAGCCTACTTCGGCATAGCCTTCAATCCAACGCCATAAGGTAGTAGAGGTTTGTGCTGAAATCAGCCATTTGTTTGCTGAGGTTACATTTCCAGCGGTGCGCATAGCGCCTTCAGCTTTGATGTATTGTTGCGAGAAAAAGCCATCGCTCTCGGAACGACCGTATAAATCGTATTGAAACAAATAGTCATTAACTCGAGAAATATTGTAATCAAAATAGTTGTCGTCAGTTTTGCTTTGCAAAAATCCGCCCGCAAAAATACGGAAGGTAGCCCTTCGGTTTGGTAAGTAATAAGCAATATATTCCGATTCCGCACTTATTTTTTTAAAAGCATTTGCCCATTGCAATTCAGTTTTATACGATATATTTTGAAGTGCATCTCCCTTTTTTGCCGTGAAGGTTGCTAAACTTACCCCGTAGCTTCTTCTGGAATCATTTTCGGGTAAGTCTTGAAGTTGAACTGATACATGACGCAGTAAAAAATAAAAACGATCATTTTGCTGAATACCATTTGGTCTGAAATAAAATTGAACAGAAGGGGTAAAAGTACTATACCTTTTTTCTGGTGCGTAATGGAAAGATGAACCAAATAACGTTAATCGGGTTAGGTAATGTGATTTGTTGTCATGATAAAAGTTCCTAACCACATAACCCATGCCATTTGTCTGTGCGCTTTTAATGCCAATTTGAGGACTAAATTTAAATCTAAGATTATTGTTTAACATACTACTATTACCAATTGTCATTCCCGCCAAAAGTCCGTCATAAACATTGTAGCCAAACTCTGGCATAAGCAACAATACAGACGTGCCACTTTTCGGAATATCTTGGAATAATCGTAGTCGCAAATCGTTTCTAAATATTTTCCTATTCAGATTGTAACTGTTATTGTTTAATGATAATTCAGGGATAAAATGAGCCTTATTTAGAATTAATGATTTAGTAGTTTCTTTATTGAAAACATGCTCATATGGTAGATTATCATTAGAAAGCCAAAGGGTGCTTTCATCACCA
This sequence comes from Flavobacteriaceae bacterium, assembly GCA_017856205.1. GTDB lineage: Bacteria > Bacteroidota > Bacteroidia > Flavobacteriales > Flavobacteriaceae > UBA7446. The sequence goes on along the minus strand of JAFMFL010000039.1, from coordinate 9,370 downwards.
TTGGGTTTTGTTACTGTCAAAGGAATAACTGCATTTTCATGCGTACTGCTTACCGATATTTTATACTGATCATCATTTACTTTTTTTGCTAAAAGGGAAAAATCACCGTTGTTGTTTTGCTGAATATAGTGCTCAAAAAACCAATCGATAGGTTTATCTATTTTTTTTGTTAATTCCTGCTGTAACGATACGTCAATTTCGTTGTTCCTAGGTAATGCTTTTATTGCGTCAATAAGAGAATTTTTTTCCAAGTACGCATCCAAATACAGTAGTGCCAATGCGGCTCTGTACGGGTTTGCTATCCTGCGGTTGTAGCGCGTTAGCTCATTTTGTGGGGTAACTAAAGATTGTCCTCTGTTTTTGTTTGCGGATACATTTGCCGCAATTTCCCAACTCCTAAAATAGGGTGCCTGTGTAAAGTGGTACTTTTTGATGATGGGCCAATTGCTAAGACTTCCCGTCATTTTTAAATCAGGGTAATAGGAATTTACATAGTGTTGCCACAAAAAATAGGGCAAACCTTCTGTAATCCACTTTGCAGTTTTGGACTGATTAGCAAATCGTTTATGAATGTATTCTTCCAAAATGGCTTTTAACAATTTTAACTCAACAACTTGATTTTTATCAAAGGCACCCACAAACTGTGGCATAGATTCTAATGATAAAAGTGGTTTTTGGGAATAGTCTTTTTGAAGTGCCCATAGCACTCGTGGTTGGTCGCTTGGGAACAATTCTTCAATAAATGCCAAAATACGAGTCAACCTATCATTAAAATCAGCTAAATTCTGGGTGGGTAACATATCTGAAATAAGTTCAGATTTTCCAAAAGCGATTCGCATATAGGTGTCTTTTGTTGTTAAAAGAAGCGGCGAATAGTCGTTATTGTGTTGAATTGGAAGTACAGCATTAATTTCATCAGGAACACGAAAGTAGTACGAAATTTTAGTATTTGTAGTATTTGGCTCTCCAAAACCTAGGTTACTATCTTTTATCCAATTGCCATTTGAATGTTGCGATGCAAGAACCAAATGCCAGTGCTTGGCATGAATCTCTTTTTTTGAAATACCATATTTAAAAATAGTTGCGTTTGGCAGCTTTACCGCATAGCGAATTACAAAAGAAAATGTCGCATTTGGCGCAATTGGCTTTGGCAAACTAACTTCAATAATATCAATAGTATCTGGAAGGCGTTTCCATTTTAAACTATTATTGTTGTGACGAATTTCTGATATAGTAGTATATCCTCGATTTTCCTTATTGGCTCGAATCAGTTTGTAATCGTATTCATTTGCTAAAAATTTCCCTAATGGACTGCGTTCAGAAGCGTAGGCGTGGTTCCAATCAAGTAGTGTGATTTTATCCACGGTAACGTCGCTTGTGTTTGTCCAGCGAATCTCTTGGGTGATATTGAGCGGGCTAGAGCCACCATCCCAATTCACATCTAGGGTATATGTGTTTTGTGCACTCAAAAAAGTGCAGAAAACAAGCAAAACAGAAACAAAAAGGTTGTTGTGCATTAAAAGTTTGGCGTAAAGGTGTTTTTGGTGTGGAATTGGACTATATGCGCAACGGCTTCGTCAACATCGTCCACCACTTTAATCAAGTTTAAATCTTCTGGGCTGATATTTTCATATTCGTCCAAAAGGGTTTTTTTAATCCAATCTATTAGTCCAGACCAGAAATCAGAACCAAAAAGCACAATGGGAAACTTGGTGATTTTTTCTGTTTGGATAAGGGTCAATGCTTCAAAAAGTTCGTCAAGGGTGCCAAAGCCTCCTGGCATCACAACAAAAGCCTGCGCGTATTTAATGAACATCACTTTTCTAACAAAGAAATAATCAAAAGTGATGAGTTTATCCTTATCGATATATGGATTCTCCACTTGCTCAAATGGCAACTCAATTTTAAGCCCAACAGAAGTTCCGCCTCCTTGTTGCGCGCCTTTGTTGGCAGCTTCCATAAGCCCGGGACCACCGCCCGTAATCACTCCAAAACCGTTTTGCACAATCTTTTCTGCAATTGCAACGGTTTGTTGGTAAACAGGATGGTCTGGTTTGGTGCGCGCCGATCCAAAAATAGACACACAGGGCTCAATAAGACCCATTTGCTCAAATCCATTCACAAATTCCCCCATGATTTTAAACAGCAACCACGAGCTACTTGATTTCATTTCTGTCCATGCTTTTTCCATAGGTATTATAATTTAAGTTCTTGACGTAAAAATCTAGCAGTATGACTCAATTTGTGGCGAGAAACTTCCTCAGGAGTTCCCGAACAGCAAATTTCTCCTCCTTTTGTGCCTCCCTCTGGACCAATGTCCACAAGATAGTCCATTTGTTTTATCACGTCCAAATTGTGTTCAATAATAATCATCGTGTTTCCTTTATCTACCAGCTTATTTAAAACGTTCATCAGCACGCGAATGTCTTCAAAATGGAGTCCCGTTGTGGGTTCATCCAAGATGTAGAGCGTTTTTCCCGTGTCTTTTTTGGAAAGTTCTGCAGCAAGTTTTATGCGTTGCGCTTCGCCGCCCGAAAGGGTAGTGGATTGTTGCCCTAGTGTAATGTAGCCAAGCCCAACATCTTGTATGGTTTTAAGCTTTCGATAGATTTTGGGATACGGTTCAAAAAACCGACAGGCATCATTTATGGTCATTTCGAGTACATCGTTGATGCTTTTATTCCGATACCGAATTTCAAGTGTTTCACGATTAAAGCGTTTTCCGTGACAGTCGTCACAGGGTACATACACATCTGGCAAAAAGTTCATTTCAATGGTTTTCACACCTGCGCCCTGACAGGTTTCGCATCTTCCCCCTTTGACATTAAAACTAAATCTACCGGGTTTGTAGCCACGAATCATCGCTTCAGGAGTCATGGTAAATAATTGCCGAATTTCTCCAAAAACACCTGTATAAGTGACTGGATTACTCCGTGGTGTTCTGCCAATGGGAGCTTGATTGATATCAATAACTTTATCGATGTGTTTCAATCCATCGATAGCAGTGTAGGGAAGTGGTTTTTTTACCGCCTTAAAAAAGTGTTGATTTAAAATGGGATAAAGCGTTTCGTTTATCAAGGTCGATTTTCCACTACCCGAAACGCCTGTAACACCAATCATACTTCCCAAAGGAAGTTTTAGTGTTACATTTTTGAGGTTGTTTCCTGTACATCCTTTTAGGGTGAGTGTTTTTCCATTTCCTTTGCGACGTTGAGAAGGAATTTCAATCTGCTTTTTTCCTGTTAGATAAGCTGCGGTATCGGTGTTTAACGTGTTGATTTTCTTTGGTGAAGCGGCGGCAATTACATTGCCCCCATGATGCCCTGCGCCCGGACCCATATCTATCAAATAATCTGATTTTAGCATGATGTCTTTGTCGTGTTCCACCACAATCACCGAGTTGCCAATATCCCGTAGTTGCATCAGCGATTCAATCAATTTTTCGTTATCCCGTTGATGTAGTCCAATGCTGGGCTCATCTAAAATATAGAGCACGCCTACCAGTTGAGCACCAATTTGTGTTGCAAGTCTAATGCGCTGCGCCTCGCCACCAGACAGTGATTTGGCACTGCGATTAAGGGATAAGTAGTCCAACCCAACGTCCAACAAAAACTTCAGTCGCTTTTCAATTTCTAGCAATACTTCGTTCGCAATGGCACGCTGTTTATCGCTTAACTTTTTAGAAATCCCCTTGATCCAAAGGTGCAATGTAGCAATATCCATTTGTGTTAGGTCTGCAATACTTTTGTTGTCAATTCTAAAAAATAAGGCTTCTTTTCGGAGTCGCGCACCATCGCACTCTGGGCAAGAGATTTCATCCATAAACCCTTTTGCCCAACGCTTTAGGGCACTGGTGTGTGCTTCGTTGTATTGATGTTCAAGAAAAGGAATTACGCCGTCGTAATCGATGTTGTATTCTCGGGTAATACCCAACGATTTTGACGCTACAGAAAAACGTTCATTTCCTCCGTGCAAAATTACATCAAGTGCTTCCTTTGGAATGGATTTTACAGCATCTGAAAGCGAAAAATTATAACGTTGCGCAATGCTGTTCATCTGCTTAAACGTCCAGTTGTTTTTTTCTGTGCCAATAGGTACAATGCCCCCCGATTTTATAGAAACAGTATCATCTGGAATTACCTTTTTTAGGTTTACTTCGTGTTTTAACCCTAAGCCATTACACGACGGACACATGCCCTTTGGGGAATTAAACGAAAAGGTGTTTGGCTCTGGCTCAGCGTAGGATATTCCCGTACTGGGACACATTAATTTTCTACTAAAAAAACGTGTTTTTTCGGTTTCAAAATCATACACCATCAGCATATCGTTGCCGTGATACATGGCAGTTTCTATGGAATCAGCCAGGCGTTTGCTGTCGTTTTCAGATTCTTTTATTGCAAGTCGATCAATGACAATTTCAATATCGTGGGTTTTGTAGCGGTCTAGCTTAAAATTTGGCGTAAGCTCTACAAATGCACCATCGGTGCGGACACGTGTAAACCCTTGTTTGGCAATAGATGCAAATAGTTCGCGGTAGTGCCCTTTTCGGGCTTGTACTACAGGTGCAAGAATGGCAATTTTCTTTCCCAAATAGGTTTTAGCAATAGCGTCTTGAATTTCTGTATCGTTGTATTGCACCATTTTTTCATTGGTCTGAAAGCTGTAGGCATCTGCTGCACGTGCAAAAAGCAAACGCAAAAAGTCATAGACTTCGGTGATGGTTCCCACCGTAGAGCGAGGACTTTTACCTGTGGTTTTTTGCTCAATAGCAATAACAGGGGAGAGCCCGTCAATTTTATCTACATCGGGGCGTTCTAAACCGTCCAAAAACTGGCGTGCATAAGCAGAAAAGGTTTCAATATATCGGCGTTGCCCTTCGGCATAAATGGTATCAAAAGCCAAGGAAGATTTCCCACTTCCTGAAAGTCCGGTAATGACCACCAACTCGTTTCGTGGAATGGTAACATCGATATCTTTTAGGTTGTGTACGCGGCTTCCTTGTACAACAATAGCATCTTCCATAGTCAATCGCCGAATATAGGCGATTTTGCCCTAAAAATTAAGCGGATTCTCTTTTTTTAATACATTCACAATGAAGCAACAACTCAGGGTAAAATGCATTAAACCCTTCTTGCAATTCATCATAATGTATTCTTAGGCTATCAGCGCCATCTTCCAATGCAGTCAAGCCGCTACGAGTTGCCATTTTTTGTAGAATATGCGCAATGCCTTTTTGCGTTTGGTATTTTGCTAACCAGTTTTGGGAAATCATCCCTGCCAAATAGCGTTGCGCTGAATAGGGCAATACCTCTTGATGTTTTTGGAGTATAGGGTGCACCTTAGATATAAAAGTCGATAAGGACATCTGATGATAGGCGTTAAAATGCGCTGTTAAAAAGTGATCGTAAAACACATCGATAAGTACTCGTGCCATATGACGATGGGTTGCAAAAAACAATTTTCGAAGTTGCACTGTAACCTCATGTTTGTCTGTAAAGGCATCAATGCTTCTGTGCATGGCAATGCCTTCTTGGATTTCCTTCGAAAAAGTAGGCAAGTCTTTATTTCTAATGTGGTCTCCGATAAAATTTCCTACAACCAAGCCTTCTTTAGGGTAGCTTAAGGCAAGGTGTGCTAAATAATTCATCGATGAGTGCTTATGTGTATATTTGCTAAAACAAAAGTATGACTTTAATTGCGTCTGTTTCGGGAATTCGTGGCACCATTGGCGGAGAGGTAGAAAACAACCTTACTCCCGTAGATATCGTTGCTTTTGCTTCTGCCTATGGTAGTTGGCTAATCTCAAGTACAAATGCCAAATGTACTGTGGTGGTGGGACGAGATGCCCGTATTTCAGGGAATATGGTGCAGCAGTTGGTGCAACAGACCCTAGTAGGTTTAGGTATCAATGTGATAGACGTAGGACTTTCTACCACGCCAACCGTAGAAATGGAAGTGGTGCGTCAACAGGCGCAGGGCGGAATTATTCTTACGGCAAGTCATAACCCAAAACAATGGAACGCATTAAAATTACTTAACAACAAAGGCGAATTTATTAGCAAAGCCGATGGCGAAGCCCTTATGCAACAGCTTAAGGCGCAATCCTACGAATTTGCTTCGGTGGACAATCTTGGAACTATTGCTACAGTTGATGATGCCTTAGAAGCGCATATTGATGCGATTTTAGCATTGGATTTGGTGGATGTTGATGCGATTAAAGGAGCCCAATTTTCGGCGGTGGTAGATGGCGTAAATTCTTCGGGAGGCGTTGCCGTTCCCATGTTATTGGAAAAATTAGGTGTAAAAACGACTAAAATTCACTGTACGCCAAATGGCCATTTTCCACATAACCCTGAGCCATTAAAAGAACATTTAACAGATTTGACAGATGCTGTTTTAGCGCATAATGCACACGTGGGTATTGCTGTTGATCCAGATGTGGATAGGCTTGTATTTATGGACGAAAAGGGCGTGCTATTTGGCGAGGAATATACACTTGTAGCTTGTGCAGATTATGTTTTACAACACCAAAAGGGTGCTGTGGTTTCAAATCTTTCTTCCTCCAGAGCGCTTGCAGATTTGGCACAGCAGCAGGGCGTGGAATACCATGCTAGCGCAGTAGGCGAGGTGCATGTGGTTGAAAAAATGAAGGCGGTAAACGCCATTATTGGGGGTGAAGGCAATGGAGGAATCATTTTACCTCAATTGCATTATGGTAGAGATGCGCTTGTTGGCATTGCCTTGTTTTTAAGCTTTTTAACAAAGCAAAATACTTCCGTATCTGAGCTAAAAAAGAACTACTCTAACTACGTTATGGCAAAGCAAAAAATTGCGCTTTCACAAAATTGGAATGCCGATGCATTATTAGCGCATGTAACCAAAAGCTTTGCAAATGAGCGTGTTACTAATATTGATGGTGTTAAAATTGATTTTGAAGACTCGTGGATACACTTACGAAAGTCTAATACAGAACCAATCATTCGTTTATATGCAGAGGCAGCAGATGAAAATCGTATCCATCAGCAAGTAGCAAAAATAGAAAGTGCTATTGCTGCTTTTGTCGCATCAACTTAAAGCGATTGTGCGTCCAAAAATAAAGTGAAGGGTCTTCCTTAATTTGTTCCTCTAGGGCCTCATAAAATGCATCTGTAATTTGGTAGTCGGGCAGTTCATTGGGGTGCTCAGCCAATACGCTAAAGGTCGTTTCGTAGTACCCTCTTTTTACGCGTTTTACTTTTGCCATAACTACAGGCACATCAAATCGCTTTCCTAAGCGTTCTGCCCCAGTAAACACAGGAACTTCATGTCCAAAAAAGGTACGGTAGTAATTTTTACTTTTTCGTTGCGGCGACTGATCTGCAGCAAATCCAACAAGTGTCAACTTATTTTCGCGTTGTGATGTGACAAATTCATCGGCGAAGTTTTTTCTTGAAACTAATGCAGAGTTATGTTTAGACCTTACTTTTTTAATGTATTTATCAAAATACTTATTTTGAAGGGGTGCATAAATAGCAACTGGGTTTAGTGATACATAATAGCTCATTGCCAAAAGCCATTCAAAATTTGCATAATGACCTGTCATAACAAAAACAGATTTTCCTTGCTTACCAAAGTTTTCTATAAGTTCGGGATTCGTAACGGCAAACCTTTTTAACAGTTGTTTTTTTGACATGCCCTTTACCTTAATGGCTTCTAAAAACAAATCACATAAGAACCGATAAAATTTGCGTTCAAGCTTTTTTTGCTTAGCGGGAGATGTAGCAAAGCCACAAAGCGTTATATTTTTTTGGACTACTCCTTTTCGATATCCAATAACGTGATATAAGAATACATATAACAAGTTTGAAAGCTGATATAAAAGCCAAAAGGGAAGGTTTGAGACAATAAAAAGCAGCGGTGCTGCTACTATATATATAAGTCGATTCATTCGCTTTTATAAACTAAGCGCAAAACTACAGCAGCTTTTCTTCAAGTATGGGTAAAATATTCCCGATATAGTGATCTTTGGCAACAACCTTACCGTTTTCATCAAGTAAAAAAAGCTGTGGAATGGAGCGAACGCCATAAAGTGCAGCAATAGGGTCTTCCCAACGCATTAGGTTTGACACGTGATTCCAGTCCAATTTATCATTTTCAATGGCTTTTCTCCAGCTGGCATCATCTTTATCTAAAGATACGCTTAATAAAGTAAGACCTTTGTTTTTGTATATGTTATACGTGCTTACCAATTTAGGACTCTCCACGCGGCATGGTCCGCACCAAGATGCCCAAAAATCAATTAAGGTGTATTTTCCAAGCGAGGTGTAAAGACTTTGGGATGCCCCATCAAGATTTGGTGCAGAAAAATCTGGTGCTATTGCTCCAACGCTTACATCACCATCCTCATTGCTTTCAACTTCTTCTACTTTTTCTACTTTTTCTTCTTCAGGAAAAAGCATGTTGTTGATTTTAACCCCTGCCTTCGTTTTTTTGAGGGAATTATCAAAGGCATTAAAAATGGTTTGTGCTTCTTCTTCATCAACTCCTTTGTTAAGAATAAGTTGTTCTAAAATAAGAGTTGAAATATAAGAGTCCACATTATTGGTAACATAATTCACTTGAAAATCAGTAAACTTTGTTTGCATCTCATTTAGTTGTTCTTGCAAATCAACAAAAGCTAAACTATCTCTAGAAATCATCGCATTACGCATTTCGTTTTGAATCCCAAACAAATCATCAATTAGGGGAGTCGTTTCGCTGATATAGCGTTTAAATTCAGTATTCGATTTGGTACCACTTACTTTGGATGCACGGATGCTATCTTTATAAATCTCCACAGTAATTTCACCTGGCTCTAACACCACAGGCACTACATCTCGATTTCCGTCCAAAAGCAAATAATGCATCTCAGGTAATTCAATGCTGTTGGTGTAGTTAGCCACACCTTTTTGAACAATTAGTGTGTCAAGTGTTTGTGGTTGATTTTTTTCGTCTAATGCAATGAGAAAAATTTGATTGTCATCGTCAACATCTGCTGAAATGTTTAGGGTATAGTCGGTAGATTGACATGAAACCAAAAAAACAACTAGTGTAAAAATGGGTAATAAGCGCATGAGAAAATATTTTGGCAAATTTAGCAAAAAAGAAATGGTCTAGGTGAAGTCTTTTTTGGATTACTTTAAAACGACAAAGTCCTAATTATAAATTACACAAGTAGATGTACAGGATATAAATTGTATTTTTGAAAAAATTTAGCACATGGCTGGAAATAACTTTGGCAAATCTTTTACTTTATCAACCTTTGGCGAATCTCATGGCCCCGCTCTTGGTGGCGTTATAGACGGTTGTCCTGCGGGAGTTCCCATTGATATTGACGCAATACAAAAAGATT
>JAFMFL010000121.1 GCA_017856205.1 Flavobacteriaceae bacterium | reverse complement strand
AACCAGTAGTTTTAGTGATATCAGTTGGCAACTTATCTATTTTCTCGTCAAAAATTTGACCCACATAGCTAAGGTCTGTGTTTTCTACACGGAAACCAGCGACTACTACTGTACGAGAGCCAACATTGTTGGTGGTCATAACATATCCTGCAGTAATTGTTTCATCAGCGGTGTAGTTTGAACCAGCAAACTCATCCATTACATAGCTGTCAAAGTTAGCACCATTAGCACCACCTAAAGCGAGACCGCCTAAGTAACGCGCATCCATAAAGTTACCAATAACGTATTTGCTTCCGGGTTCGTAACTGTCTATGTCTGCACCAAAAGTAGGCACGGTATTTAGGTTTCCAAGCCCCATATCATGCTCATACCAAACGTTATCTCGCATTTTAGATTGGTCTTTGTATGCAGCACCAAACTTAAGCGCATCTGACTCGCCGTAAGGTAATTCAAAGTTAATTTTGAATTGATTATTTTTTTCTTCAGTTAGGCTTTGAGCTTCTTCCGTTTTTTTGTATTTAAACTCTGCATCATCATTCCATGAAGTATCAGAAAAGTTAAGATATGGTCGCTCAAGGTTTGAAATATCCCAAGGCGTACTACCTGTGTAGGGAATATCTTTGTATTCGTAACGTGTGTAACGCTCGTCTGGACGATGCTCACGTGCTTTAGCTGTAGAAGCTTTCCAATCCATAGCTAAGTTTCCTAATTGATGCTCACCACCTAAGCTATACTTTTCAAGTCGTTGATCTTCTAAACGACGTGCATCGTTTACATCATTATCAATACCCCCTTTAGTTTGTTTACGAACTTTTAGTTCTTGATCGGCATAAATAGCTCTCCAACGGAAACGGTTTTCCCAGTCGTCTCGGTGGTTATAGATAGACTTAAAGTAAAGTGAGTTATTTTCGTTGATGTTATAATCTAAATTTAATGAAATCGAACGACGTGTACGCTTTACGTCATAACGACGAATATCCATTTCCTCAATTTCACCTTTGTTAACGTCAGTCCAATCTGCTGGGTCATTCCAAACAAATTCAACGTTATCAGAACCATAGTCCCGTGTTTGAATGGTAGAGCTAAGTGTATAGCTAAACTTATCAGAAAGCTTGTCTGCAACAACCAAAGCAAAGTTTGAGTTGTAACCACCACTACGGATTGGGTTACCCCCACCAGAAATCGTAGCAGAAGCACGGAAATCACTTGGGTTAGAACGTGTAATCAAATTTACAGAACCACCAATGGCATCTCCTTCCATATCTGGCGTTAACGATTTTTTCACAACAATCGCCTCAATCATGTTTGTTGGAATAAGGTCCAGCTGAATGTTACGGTTATCTCCTTCAGCAGAAGGTAAACGATCTCCGTTCAAGGTAACAGAGTTCAACTGCGTACCAAAACCACGCATTACGATATTACGTGCTTCACCCTGGTCGTTTTGAACACTAATACCAGAAATTCGGCGAAGGGCTTCTCCTACGTTATCATCAGGATATTTTCCTGCTTGGTCAGCTGTAACTACATTGGTAATGTTAAGGTTGTTTTTCTGTTGTTTTAGGGCTTTCGATAGACCACCAAAATATCCGTCAACAACAACTTCCTCTAGTGTAGTAACCACTATGGAATCTTTCTTTTGTTCTTGTGCTTGTAGCACAGCTACGCTTAATAGTGCAGCAAAAAATATTGTTACGTTTTTCATTTTTATTAAAGTTTAAGCAAAACTCTTAAATCCATTTAACGTTAAGTACAACCGAACAATAAGCATAGGTTAAACAACCGTTAAGTAAATGTTACCATCAGAAATTATAGAAGCCCTATCTTTAACACATGTCGCAGCAAGTTGTTTTAAGTTTCTTTTCCTACACCAAAAATAAATTCTGGGCATTTACGCAAATGCAACGTGCGTTGCCAAAAGTACAGCAGCAGAAAGGGATTTGTTTTGCCAAAACCTTGGGAACGGGTGCTGGTCAGGGCTTTAGTCTTTGGCCTGATTTCTCAACCTATGCATTACTTACCGCTTGGAACTCAAAACAAGATGCCATGGCGTTTTTGAATCACAGCGAAGTCATGCAGGAGTTTGAGCAGCGTTCTGCATCACAACAACATTTTTCATTACACACCTTACAAAGTCATGGACTTTGGGGAAAAACAAATCCGTTTGAAGCCACGCAACGCCCATTAGAAAAAGACGAACAAATAGGGATCATTACAAGAGCCACACTACGCCCCAGCCGACTTATTGAATTTTGGCGGGCTGTGCCAGCAGCGTCCAAAGCCATTACGCAAGCCAAAGGGGTATTGTGGTACAAAGGGATTGGCGAATGGCCCATGGTGCAGCAGGCTACCTTTAGCATTTGGGAATCTTTGGAAGATGTAAAGGCTTTTGCCTATAAAAGTTCGCATCATGCGGTCATTGTCAAAAAAACCCGAAAGCGCAACTGGTATAAAGAAGATTTGTTTGCTCGGTTTGCCGTGCGTGCCCTAACTTTGGATACAAATGACTAAGGCAATTGTTATTGGCGCAGGAATTGGTGGTATTGCTACTGCCATTCGGTTAGCGCAAAAAGGATACGAAGTGGAGGTT
>JAFMFL010000120.1 GCA_017856205.1 Flavobacteriaceae bacterium | reverse complement strand
GCCCTTGCGGTGTAGATTCTTGCGCAAATGACGTCAAAAAAACAAAACTAAAAAGCGTGGTAACAAATTGTAAGTACTTCATGTTCATCAGATTTTGTTTAAAGATATTAGTTTGTGATAAATTCAAAAATTAAATTGAGCAAAATTTTGGTCTTTAGTGTGTAAAAAACTTTTTTTGCCCATTGACGTTGATAGGGTTACGATATTTTTTTGGTCTGGAAAAGCGTCAAATAAAAAGGCATTTGACCACTCCAAAATATCCATTTCAGGGATATTGTCAAATGAAGCGTACACATGTGTCTGATCCTGTTTGTATTCCCAACCCACAAAGGAAAATGATGCAATCTCTTCAAGACCATAAATCACAAAATGATCTTTAAAATAGTTTGAAATAAGCTGTTCTGTTGCTTCTGCAGCTTTAGTGTCGGGGTCTAGAGAAATCTCTTCATCGGAGTATTGTGACAGAGCCCTTGAAAAATCATCAGTAAAAACACGTACCACAAGCTGTAGCTGTTGCTTTTCGGGTTTGTAATACATATCCGTAGTACTCACATAATATTTGTGGGGTACAAATGCCAAAAGCGGCACAAGCAATAAAAACCACAGTGAACGCATCAATTTTTTCTGTTGAATTTTTCCCCCGCCTTCACCAAAAAATCCATGATTTCAAAATCCGATTTTTCCTCCAACAATTCTTTGGTTTTGATTTCACCATCGCAAAACACCAAAAACAATCCAATTTTATCTTTTTCTATGTTTAATTGTTCGGTGAAAAACGTATCATCATAAAGTTGGCGAATGACTTCACTGGGTTGAAGGCTGTACACTTTTTCATCTGATTTTCCTTTGTCAACCAAACGATATAATGCCTTAAAAACATTCACAAAATTCAAGCCGTTATAGAGCTGTCCTTGGCGCATAAGGGTATTTTCCACTCTTGTAGAGCGATCACGTTCGTAATCAAATTCTTTAAACTCCTCGGCACGTAAATCCAAAAACTTTTGGTGTTGTTCGGGGGTTACCACCACTTCATCGAGCTCAGTGACTTTTTCATTTACGTCAATGACAAGACGTCCGCGCTGCAAGATTTCTTTGGTGATTTTTACCACGCGAATTTGGTATTGAAGCGATGTAAACACCAACTCGTCATCCATTTTTACCTCAATAGCAAACTCGCCATTATCGTCAGAAATTGTGGCTTTTTGGGTAGTAGTATTCACCACGTTGGCAGCCACCACATTAGTGTTTTGGTATAAAATTTTACCCCTGAGCCAAGTGCGGTAATCAGACTGCGCCATAGCCAAAGGCGCAAATAAAAGGGCAATGAGGATATGTCTCATAAAAACTAAATTGGGTTGGCTATGAGCGGGAGACCGGGTTGGAACCGGCGACATTCAGCGTGGAAGGCTGACGCTCTACCAACTGAGCTACTCCCGCATCCATACAAATATACAGGTTTATTATAAACGCTTCACGAAGTGAAAGCCCAAATGAGCAAAACCTTCACGGGCGTACAGTCGGTGTGAAGCGATGCTTTCTTTATAGGCGTTTAGTTCTAGTGCTTCATAGCCCTCGGCTTTTAGTTTTTCGCCTATCCAATTTAAAAATTGCGTTCCCAATCCTTTTCCTTGGTATGCAGGCATAATATAAAAGTGGTCTAATTCGCAACTTTTCCCCGAATAATGCCGTGTTTGGTACCACAACCCGCAAAGACCAATGAGCTTATTACCATCGTAAAATCCAACACAATCGTACTCGTGTTGAAACATGCCGATAAAACGTTGCTTGTGAACTTCGTCCGTATATTTATGCTGCGTGAAATCTTGCATTAACGGAAGGATTTCAGGGATATTTACTACTTTTAAAAATCGAAATTCAACTGCCATATCATATTGCAAATCATCACAAACATACAACTAAAAGAGATTAATACTACCGCAACCTATGCTGTTCGGCAGCCTGTATTACGCAACGGATTGCCTATCGAAAGCTGTGCTTTAGACTTTGACGATGCCCCAAACACCATGCATTTGGGTGCTTTTGCAAATGACTCGTTAGTTGGTGTATTGACTTTAATTTCCAAAAAGCAAAGCGTTCAGCTTAGGGGCATGGCGGTGTTAGAAAAATTTCAAGGACAAGGGATTGGAAAACAACTTATTACCCACGCCGAAAACCTTGTACGCCAACAACATACCTGCAACTTATGGATGAATGCTCGTCTAATTGCCGTGCCGTTTTACGAAGCCTGCGGCTACCAAAAACAAGGGGAAACCTTTGAACTGCCCTATGGTGGAACCCACTTCAAAATGATTAAAAATCTATGCGACTAAACCTCATTTTTGTTTTTTTATGCCACTTGGTATGGGCGCAACCCACGCTTATTCAAACGTTGGGCTTAGACGATTCGCATTTAATGGAATTGGAAGGGCATCAGCTTACGCCAAAAACAGCAGCTGCGTTTTGCGCCATGCATGCAGCAGCGCTAAATGATGGTATTGATTTGCAACTGGTTTCGGCATACCGCTCCTTTGAGCGACAGCAATATATTTGGGAAGACAAGTACAAACGTTACACCGATGAAGGGATGTCCCCAAAAGAAGCCATACAGCGTATTTTGGAATACTCCACCAT
>JAFMFL010000003.1 GCA_017856205.1 Flavobacteriaceae bacterium | reverse complement strand
CCTTGCAGCTTACTGGTAATGGTATAACGTATGAAGATTTTACATGGGGAGGCCCATTAGTAAACACTAATAATGCTGTCAATACAGGTCAATCATTTGAAGTTGTTACAGGCCCAACTCTGTCTATCACGACTCCGCTTAACAACGCCACATTTTATGTGGATCAAGTAGACGTATCACTTTCAATAGATAACTTTTCGGTTGCTAATGGTACAGGAGATGGACATATACACTACTCTTTAGATGGAGGGTCTGAAGTCATGAAATATGATACAGATCCAATTACTTTGACAGGTTTGAGTGATGGAAATCATGTTTTAGTAGTTAGCTTAGTTGACAACAATCATGATGCGTTAAGCCCTGCTGTTCAAGCAACATTAAGTTTTACCGTTGATGTGCCAGCTCAAGTAAGTAACCTTTCGGAATTAAGATTGGCTAACGAGGGAGAGACGTTAGAGATTACAGGGGAAATTTTTCTTACATACAAACAAAGCTTTAGAAATGCTAAAGTTTTTCAAGACACTTCGGCAGGTATATATGTTGACGATCCTAATGGAGTTATTTCAACAAATTATACTAATGGTGATGGAGTTACCGGACTGACTGGTACGTTGTCAACCTTTAATGGTTTACTGCAATTTACACCCGTCTCTGATCCGGGTAATGCCACAAGTACTTCAAATAATGTAACTCCTGTAACTTTAACACTATCACAATTAACAACTGCTGCTGAAGACTACGAAAGTCAATTAGTTAAAGTAGAAAATGTGACAATAACAGGAGACTCTGGTGAGACAACCTTTATAAATGGTAAAGTTTACACTTTGAATCAAGATCAAGATAATTTTCCTCTAAGGACCACATTTTACAATTTTAGTAACGAACCACTGCCAACATCTTCTTTTGATGTTGTAGGTATAATAAATGAACGTAGTGGAGTTGGCCTACATTTAGCTCCAAGAGATCTTAATGACACAACGCTAGACATTTCAAATTTTGAAGCAGCTGATTTTTATGTATATCCTAACCCAGTAGAAAACAACCTAAATTTCTCAGGTCTTACTTCTTCTGTACAAGCATCTGTATTTGACATGTTAGGCAAACTACATTTACAGACTGAAGTCACCAACACACTTGATGTTAGTGGTTTAAAAGCAGGTCTCTATATGATTGAAATAAAAAATGAAACGAGTTCTAAGGTCTTTAAAATGTTAAAGCAATAAAACTGTTTCCTCACTAAAGCAAAAGCGGAACATTGTTCCGCTTTTTTTATGCCTATTGTTTTTTTATCAGCAATGCATACACAGGGAAGTGGTCGCTATATCCACCTGTGTATTTTCCTCCAGCAAAGCTTCTAAAAGGATACCCTTTATAACGCCCGGTTTTGTTATAAAGATATCTTGGGTTAAAAATCCCGGCTTTCCAAAAATACCAGTTCTTTTTACTCTCAACAAGTAAGCTAGGGCTTATATGAACTTGGTCTAGCACATTCCATTTATCTCTGTAGCAGCTTGTTCCAATACCACGATTATAGAAAGACATCATGGGGTTATAAAAGGTTGTTTGCGTTGCTATTTCATCTCGATTTCCTACAGCGCCTAAAGCCTGTACTACGCTTTTGTCAGTGGGGTCATCATTAAAGTCACCCATGTTGATAATTTTTGCGTTGGGATTGATAGCTCGAATAGAATCTACGGTTTTTCTGTTTAACTCACCTGCGGCTATTCGCTTTGGTTCACTTCTGACTTGTCCGCCACTGCGAGAGGGCCAATGGTGAACAATCAAATAAAGAAGTTCGTTACCTAACAACCCAGATACTACGAGCTGATCCCTTGTAAAGTCGCGGTCTCCATCCGAATCAAACAGCGAAAGGAAATGTTTTTTTGCCCGCAAAAGGGTAAACTTACTTTTTTGAAACAACAAACACACATCAATGCCTCTTTCGTCAGGAGACTCAAAGTGCGCGATTCCATAATTGTATTTCCTAAGTAACGGATGTTTAACAAGCCGCTCAATCACATACCGATTTTCAACTTCTGAAAGTCCAATAATCGCTGGTGCACCGCCCGTAACATCAGTACCTATGTCAGCAATTACTTTTGCGGTGTTCGTAAGTTTCTTTTCAAATATTTCTTCAGTCCATTTGTCACGACCTGTAGGAGTGCGATCATCGTCACTGGTTTTAGGGTCATCATAGTGGTCAAAGAGGTTTTCAACATTGTAAAATGCTATTGCTTCAACAGCGTATTTCTGCTCTTGTGAAAACACATAAAAATGTAATGCAACAGTGAAAAAAAAGAGGATAAACTTTTTCATGATGTATTCAAATTTTAACAAAAATAGACTTAATTTAGGGACCAAAATAAAAATTTTACGATTGCGTAGTTTTCTAATTTTCCTCATCGCGTTTCAAGTTGCCATAGCTCAAGAAAAAGTTTCGGGTTTAATTGTTGATACAGAAGGCAAGCCTATAGAAAATGTCCTTATTCAAGCTCCAGAACTTGGAGTTTCCACCACATCAAATGCAAATGGTGAGTTCGACTTGCAAATCAACACAAAGGCATTGTTCACATTCACTGCCTCTAATTACGAAACCTATGTGATGGAGGCTGATGCAGGGGATGTCTTAACTGTGGTGCTTCAAATCGATGAAAGCGCTTCAGATAATATTGCTGCCAACCAACAATTAATCATTTTATCCGACGACGAACTCAGTGAAGATGACCAAGCTGCTGGGAATATCTCTGGATTACTTCAATCTACTCAAGACATATTTTTAAGAACTGCTGCGTTTGAATTTAGCTCTTCCTTTTTTCGTGTGCGAGGACTTGACAATGATTTGGGTGCAGTTCAAATCAATGGAATTCCGATGAATAAGTTTTTTAATGGTCGTCCACAATGGAGTAATTGGGGGGGTCTAAATGACATGATGCGTAACCAAGAATTAACTTTGGGAGCTCAGTCATCAGATTATAATTTTGGAGGTTTGATTGGAAGTTCAAACATCAGTACAAAGGCATCTGAATATAGAGTAGGCAGTCGAGTCACTTATTCCTCATCAAACCGTTCTTATACCAATCGTGCCATGTTTAGCCATGCAAGTGGTTTAAGCAGCAAAGGCTGGGCCTATGCTTTTTCAATTGGAAATCGATGGGGTGAGTCTGGCTTTATTGATGGGACTTTTTATGATGCTCAATCGCTGTTGCTTTCTGTCGAGAAAGTGATGGAAAAACAAAGTCTCAATTTAACTGTTATTGCAACCCCAAACCGAAGAGGCAAGTCATCTCCAAATACGCAAGAAGTATATGATTTAAAGGGAATTCAATACAACGAATATTGGGGTAACCAAAATGGCAAGCAACGAAACTCACGCGTCAGGCGACTCGTTGAACCTATCATAATGCTTAATCACGAACTTGAGCTTTCTCCCAAGACGTCCATGAAGACCAACTTTGCTTATCAATTTGGAGAACACGGAAATAGCAGGCTTGACTATCCTGGGGGCGCAAATCCAAGCCCAACGTATTACCAAGATTTGCCGAGTTATTTTCTCGCAGACTCAAATGGCCCCGATTACTCAGGTGCCTATCTTGCTCAAGAAAAGTTACTGTCTGACGGTCAAGTGGACTGGAACCGTATGTATGATGCTAACTTAAATGCCGGATTAGCAAATCTGCCAGCCGCGTATGTATTGTATGAAGACCGGTCTGACGATACTCAATTTACATTTAACTCGTCACTTAAAACCTTTATCAACGACGAAGTAAGTCTTGTGTTAAATGTGACACACCAGGATTTAAAATCTGAAAACTTTGCCGAAATACAAGATATGCTTGGGGCTTCTTTTTACCTCAATCAGGATTCCTTTGACGGTTATGGATTTAATACTGAAGATCCGAATGCGACTGCAGGGCTAGGAGATCGTTTTCGTTACAATTACAATTTTGACGTAGAACAAACAGAGTTGTATGCTAAAACGCAGTTTAATTTAAAACGTTTTGATGGATATGTTTCTACTTCATTGAAGCAAACCAATTATCAAAGGGAAGGATTATACAGACATGGCGCATACCCTGCCAATTCTTTTGGAAAAGGAAAGAAACTCAGTTTTAACACCTTAAGCGGTAAGGCCGGTCTTACATACAAATTGAGTGGAAAACATTTGTTTGATGCCAATGTAGCTTGGATGCAACGCGCACCTCATTTGCGTAATGCATACGCAAATTCTAGAGAGAATCATTACATCGTGGGAGAGCTGGCTGGCCGTGATTTGGAAATAGAGGAGATAAATTCTTTTGACATCAGTTATATTTTAAGGGCTCCAAATCTGTCTTTAAGATTATCGGGGTATTACACAACAATTGCTAACGCAAGCGAAATATCATTTTTCTTTGCAGAGGGTATTGGAGGCGACACATCTTCTTTTGTTCAAGAGATTTCTCAAAATATTGACAAAGAATACCAAGGAGTTGAGTTTGGTTTTGAAGCCAATGTATTGCCAGTTTTAACACTTAAGGGCGCTGCATCTGTAGGCAGACATATTTATACCAATAATCCGAGCGTGTATTTAACTTCAGATGACTTTGGTTATTTAGATTTTGGCACTGCCAAAATGAAAAACCTGCGCATTGCAAATGGTCCACAGGAAGCCTATTCGCTTGGTTTCGAGTTTAGACAGAATTATTGGTGGTTTGGCTTTACAACAAACTTCTTTAGGAACACATACGTGGATGCCAGTCCAATTAACAGAACGCAAAACTTCCTCTTGGATAGCGATGGCCTACCATTCAACGATTACGATCCTGTATTGGCACGTGAATTACTTCAACAAGAAGAGTTTGGAGACTATTTCGTTTCGAATCTTGTTTTGGGTAAATCATGGCGTATTAGTTATGGTAATTATGTAGGTTTTTTCTTGAGTGTCAACAACATCTTTGACAGTGTTTTCAGAACAGGCGGTTTTGAGCAATCTAGGAACGCCAACTTCAGAGAGTTGCGCCAGGATTTTCAATTACCCAAACGACAATTTGGCCCAAAATACTGGTATGGCCGAGGAACAAATTACTTCTTAAATGTATATGTACGATTTTAAAGGATAAAAGCATGAATATAGTTACTAAAACCACCCTGTTTATCGCCTTGATATTTTTTATTACTGCTTGTCAGCAGGAAGATATTTTTGAAATTCCAACCTCTTTAGGCGCTGAAGAAAACACTTCTTTAACCACACTTATGTCTAATATTGACTCTGGGCAAAAAGACCTTGTATCGATAGCATATGCAAAAGACTTGATGGTCAGTGGTGAAGCGACCGAAATCATGTCTGATATTGTAATCAAAGGCTATGTCGTTTCGTCAGATGCAACAGGAAATTTCTATAAAGAATTTTATATTCAAGACGACCCAAGTGCTCCAACCGCAGCAATTCGTATGCTAGTCGACATTACAGATTCTTATAATATGTTCAATATTGGTAGAGAAGTTTATGTTGATTTAAAAGGCTTGTATGTTGGCGAATACCGTACTGGTGATGGAGTTATCACAATAGGCGAATTAGATAGTGCGCAAAACCGTATTACGAACATTAGAGAAGAGGTCATGAAAGCGCACATACTCCGATCTACCACAACTAGTGAAATATCACCATTAAGCGTTAAGTTTTCTCAAATCAACGACAGCCATGTAGGAATTATGGTGCAAATTGATGATGTAAACGTTGCGCCTGCAGATGCAGGAGACCCTTATGTAGATCCCAACGACACATTTGATACGCAGCGTACACTTGAAGCTTGTGATGGGTTTTCAAAGAAGACCTTTTTATTAGAAACAAGTGCCTATGCAACCTTTAAACAAGAAATTCTACCTTCTGGGACGGGTACTCTAAAAGCTATTGTTTCAAAAACATATAATGGAGACAACTTGGTTTTAATGTTAAATTCAACTCAAGATGTTAATTTAAATGGAGGACCATGTGAGCTGCTTCAACTTTCAG
Source organism: Flavobacteriaceae bacterium (assembly GCA_017856205.1). Taxonomy (GTDB): domain Bacteria; phylum Bacteroidota; class Bacteroidia; order Flavobacteriales; family Flavobacteriaceae; genus UBA7446. Next base: position 37,298 of record JAFMFL010000003.1, on the reverse strand, counting down.
ATTTTGAAAAAGTTCTTGAAGAAACCTTTGATGATGTTGTTGACAATTCAAATTTTGATTATAGCGGATGGGTTAATTATGCCGAAGTAGGTGGTGAGCTGTGGACAGAACAGTATTTTAACGGGAATGGATATGTTGAGTTTAGTGGCTTTAGAACAGGTGACGATGTCAATATCGGTTGGCTTGTTACCCCTGCCTTTGATTTGACAGGTGCTACAAATGCTTTCGTTAATTTTAAACTCGCTCAGCACCATCTTGACGATGAGGTTAATAATACGCTAGAAGTGTTTATTTCTTCAGACTTTGATGGTTCAAATGTGACATCTGCTACTTGGGAAAAAATGAATGTATCAATCCCTGGTGAAGATATAAGATGGTATGAATTCCAAGATGTTGGGCTCATCGATATTTCCAGATATTCAGGTACTATTCACATTGGATTTAAGTATGTAGGTTCAGGAACAGACACATCCTTGGATGGTGGATATTTTGTTGATGATGTTCTTTTTTTAAAGAAATAAGGACACATTGAGAGTAATCCTATTGTTTTTAGTCACTACTACCTGTATAGTTACAAGTACTTACAGTCAAATTCCCTCTGGATATTATAGCGCCGCTGAAAATTTATCTGATCAGTCGTTAAAGTCAGCACTACACAATATTATTGATGACCACGAGTATTTTAATTACACTTCTGAGACTAGAGATAAATTAAAGGAATCAGATGTAGACCCCAATAATGGGAGTAATATCATATTAATTTACACACGCGAATCTGTTTCTGGTGATAACCACAGTGGATGGAATAGAGAACACGTGTGGGCTAAATCTCGCGGGGACTTTGAAAATAAATATCCAGAGCATTCGGACCTTCATAATTTAAGAGCAAGTAACATTTCCGTAAACTCTACTCGTAGTAATTACAGCTTTGATGAGTGTGAAAATAATTGCCAACAAACCTTTGGTAATAAATACAATGGCTCTGCACTCATTTTTGAACCAAGGGATGAAGATAAAGGGGATGTTGCTCGCATCATTTTCTATATGGACGTTCGTTATGAAGGCGACAATGGCGAGTTGGATTTAGAAATGACAGATGAAATCTACTCAATTTCAAGCAAATTACCTCGTCATGGTGTACGTTCCACGCTTCTTCAATGGCATACTCTAGATCCTGTTGATGATTTTGAACGGAATCGCAACAACGTGATATACAGCTATCAAGGAAATCGAAATCCTTTTATTGACCACCCTGAGCTTGTAGATTATTTGTGGGGGAATAATAGAGATAATCAATGGAGTTCTTCATTATCTGTTTCATTAGATCGTGAAGATGAAGTATTTATTCCTAACCCCATTAAAACGGAATATTTAACTCTTGAAAGTGATATTAACTACACTCAGATTGAACTTATTGATATGCAAGGAAAGGTTATTCGTCAACTTTCAGGTTATGTTAATCGTATTCAAATGCCAACTTCAACAGGGATTTATTTTCTTAATCTGAAGTATGATAATAAAGTGATTATAAAAAAGTTGATCGTAAATTCGATTTAATGTGTTTATTTGAAGGTAGCTAAATCACTATCAAAATAGTTCGACTTTACTCCCCTGTTCCACCAACACGCCCCTTCTTTACGTAGGGGTTTTTTATTACATTTGGTACAATAATTGATTACTGCTTTTTATGAAGAGTATTATTTTTTGTTTTTTCCTCATTTTTTTTACCTGTAAAGACACTGAAATTAAGGTTGTAGAATCAATTGAAGGGCAGTGGATACTGGAAGATGTGAGTTGCTTCTGTTTTTTTGATAACTATGATTTTAACACAAACCAACTGTGGATTTTTCCTTCTGAAAAACGTTTATTAAGCAAAGGGGTTGATGGAAAATCTGTTGGTATTACGGCACTTTATGAGCCTACAGAATACAGCGTTAGGGATAATGTGCTTCGTCTTTCAAATGGAAAGGAATATCACTATAAGTTAATAGACGACAAACTAGCCCTAAGCTATATTGATGTACCCGAAATAGCGGATGATGAAGTTACCTATTACTTTAAAAAAGGGGACGCCCCATTAAGCTGTACAGATCCATATAATATGTCAAAAGAGATGGCATGCACAAAACAATATGACCCTGTTTGTGGATGTGATGGCATCACGTATTCAAACGATTGTGTAGCAACCAATTATGGCGGTGTTACTTCTTATGAACCAGGAGCTTGTGAGTAAGATTACCTGAGGTGTTTAGTAAAGGAGTTACAAAACAGTAAAAGGAACTTCAAAACGAATAGTTGCCCAACCAAAATGAATTTTTGGCTGTTCTCCTTTATCAGAAAAAGCAATGGAGAACGCTTCTAACGACTCATCGGCTTTTGTTCTGGGAACCGAAACCCGTAAAATGTCTTTATCGGCATCGTATGCATATGCCCCCCAAAGATTGGTTGCGGCATTAATAATGAACGTAACCGATTCTTCTTTAGGAATCGTAAATATAGAATATGTGCCTGCCTTAATGGATGTATTTTCAATTTGAATATCAGCAAACAGCCTAAGTTCAGTGGCTTCGTTTGCTCCTGTACGCCAAATCTTGTTGAGTGGTACAATTTCTTCGAAAGTCCTGCCTTTTAGTTGAGGTCTGCTGTAGGTAATCACAGCGATTTTTTCATTTACTCTGTGGCTAGCAGGGTATTGCGCTTTATCCATGGGGCTTTTGTCTAGTCCTCTAAAATTTTGTGCTTGAATAGAAGTAGCAGATATAAGTAGAATAATTAAGAATGGTTTCATAATAAGGGTTTTTATATTCTTGCTAATATAAAGGAAATACTAAAAACGACATTCCTTGTTCCTTTTTGTGTAGTATAGGCTTTATTTTATACCCGATACGATTAAGGTCCCTGCCCAGCTTTCTTTTGCACCAAAACGCCGCGATTGTATAGACTGAAAGCCAGCATCTTCAAAAAACGCAATCCATTCTTTTTCACCAAGTAAATGCATCATTGATATTCCACAATCATCAGGCCACGAATGTGAAGAAGAATTTTCCATATAAAAATCCAGCCCGACAATTAATCGCCCATTTTTTGCAAGCCAATTTGTATAAACCGATTGAATAAATTCTTTTGGGTTAGGGAGGTAGTAAATCACTTCCATGGAGTGAACAATGTCTGCTCTTTTTTCTGGAATCCAGCTCATAAGATCGGCATGAAGATATGCTCCTTTTGGGTCAATGCGATGCGCTTTTTCAATCATTCTTTTTGAACCATCTACTCCTAAAGCACTTTTACAATTAGGCTCTTTATTTACCAAACGCACTACCCAACCATTTCCACAACCGGCATCTATGAAACGATAGGAATTGTAGTTTTTTAACACCCCATCAAGCATGTTGCTAACGGCAGCTTCATGCCCTTTGGCCATTTTTTCATCCCGACCCTCTTCAGCCCATTCACTAAATACGGTTGTAGGAGATCGTTTCATTATCTAACCAAACTAAAATGCCCTGTAAAGCTTCTACCATCTTCTAATTTAGTTCGGAACCAATAATCATCAGCTGGCATAGGCGCTCCGTTATAGCTGCCGTCCCAACCGTTTCCGCCAGCAGAAAGTTGTGCCATCAGACGCCCATGTCTGTCAAAAATGTACACAATGGATGATGGTTGGAAGGTAGTATTGACACCTAAAATTTGCCAAGTGTCATTTTTGCCATCCCCATTTGGGGTAAAGTAAAAGGGATACCCAATAACAGACACTTCATGACGCACAATACCGCAACCATTTTTATCTTTAACAGAAAGGGTATGAACTCCTGGCGGTACATTTTCAAAAACAGGACTATCTTGATACGGGTTGTCATTTAATGCAAACTCATAATCGCCAATACCCAAAGCCGATGTGCTATTATTAATTTCAATGCGGTTGCTGCCGTCACCTGTAAGGTCATAAACGGTAATATCTTCGGGCTCAAATAAGGCTATTTCGGATTTGTACACCTCAACAGCTTTTGTAGTGCTGCATCCCGTTACGGGATTTGTTGCGGTAACGGTGTAGGTTCCACCGTCAGTAATAATCAAATTTTGGGTGGTTTGAGTTGAAGGCACCCCATTGCGTGCCCATTCATAGGTATATGTGGCACTAGGGGTGATTACATAAATAGTATCATGACCTAAATTTTGACAAAACACCAAATCTTCGGGTAAGTCAAAAACAGGGTTTTCATTCACTTGAAGTGTGATGTACTCTTCAACGATACAAGTGGTATTTGAGGGATTATAAATTTGCGCCACTACAGTAGTAGTTTCCGTAGTAAATGGATTGGGTAAGCTAGTGCCTAACATAGTTTCATTTCCTGAACCATCACGTTGCAAAAAGCGTATTTCCATATTCGTTTGTCCTGCAAGGAGCTCTGCGTTAAGGTTACTTGTATCAAAAACACCTAAACCATCAACAGAACCATCGTCGTTGTCGCATACCACTAGTGGGGTGTAATTGCCAACCTCGGGACTATCGTCAACTTTAAACTCAATAAAGGTCTCTTGATAACACGGCGGACTAACATTAGAAGGATTGTTTTCTACTACCACTCGTATTGTTTGCGAAGGGCTATTGAATACCGCAGGAAACGCATTTGTACTGATAACAGTGTCATTTTCGTCGTAGAATGTTATTTCATAGTCATTGGGGTTTTGACTGAGCAACAACTGCGTCATCACCGTACTTGTGTCAAAAGGAAAACGCCCATCTTGACTGTCCAAATCTAACGTACTATTACCATCACATTGACGAGGAATTGTTACGGGGTGAAGAATAGCAAGGGGTTCAACCACCAAATTAGCAACTAGTTTGAGCCCTAAACAGGATGTTTCCATTAATCCATTGGCATCAACGGCAGCCCAAATTTCTTGGGTGTTAGGCGTGCTGTTTATATAATTTTGAGACGTGTCAATAGGACTTATTTTAGAGGCAGCATCGCTTTCACGCTCAAAAAACTGGATGCTTACACTGTTGTTCGCATAGGCAGGATGTTCAGCAATAAGTTTTGCTTCCAAATCTGCAAACACACTTTTATCAAAAGTGCTGATGCCTGTATTTGTTTTGTTGCTTGGATCTAAACAGGTGTAGTAGGTTTCTAAAAAAGTGTCTTTTATAGTACTTGCTCGCACACGAATTTCTATGGTTAATGGGTTGCCAGTAGTGGGGTCAGAGGTGCGCTCACAGCCATTGGCATTGGTGATTTTTACATATACCGTTTGGTTCATAGAGGTATTCATAAAGTTTGTGGGGTCTGCAATTTGATTTGCATGGGAAGAGTCCGTGTAATACGTAAAAGTCTCGTTTTGATGATTATCCGAAAAAGCATCGTTGTACAGCGTTAAATTGTCTTGTACGATACCATCGGTGTCGGTATCACATTGTTCGCGCACAAAGGTGCTTTCTTTAATTACAGGAAGTTCCTTTACTACCAAATTAAGCGAATTATCGGTGCGATAACATCCTGTAGTATTGTCTTCTAATCGTACAATAATTGTTTTTGTTCTATTGTCAGAAACAGTGGTAGTATATTCATTTATTGCATTTTTTGCTTCAGCTTCTGCAACAGATTCATGATAGGTTATTGACCATTGAGTCGAACTGCCCAACAAGGTTTCTATGGCAGCTGTTTGCGCACTTAGATCAAAACGAAAGATGCCATCTTCATCGCTGCCACTATCTAAATCATCACATACAATTACGTCAGGTATTGTTATCGTAGGCGGAAGTGGGCTTGCCAAAAGCGTCAATTCAGCCACATTGCTAATGCAATTTGTATCCGTGTTGGTAACCCGATAATAAATAGTTTGCGGATTGGATGTATTGGGGTAAGCATCGGGTGTCTGAATTTTTGCTGCAGAAACCTCATTTTCTGCGCCACCTCGTGTAGTATAAAATGCTACAGTATGATTGCTTGCGATTTGACTTCCCAAGATGCTTGCTTCTGCACTAGTTAAGTCAAAAACACCTTTTAGATCTGTTGATGCAATGGTTCCGTTATTGTCATCAACACAAATTTTAACTCCATTTGGCACGGCATTGGCGGTTGGCAGCGGATTTATCGTTATGGTAAACGGGGCAGATTCGCACACAACACCATTGGTAGTTACCCGCACAACATAGTTAGTGGTTTGATTAGGAGAAACCACAATTTCACTGCTGTTAGCAGCATTTGGCACAGGAATTAATCCACCGCTTTCAAGGGTAAACCACTCAATAGAGGTCTGAGCTTTGTATTCAAAAAGCGGATAAGATTGGCCGGAAGAGTTCGTTAGACTCATATCGTTCCATGGCCTTCCTTGATTGGCAAATTCGAATTGAGCATAATCTTCGTTTCCTGCATTATTAGGCTCTCCAGAATACCAATTTTGATACGTTAACGGTGTTCCGTCAACCCAATACCAACCTCCAGCGGGCTCACTATAGGCGCTTGCATTTCTGTCTTGAAACAACCCCAACCAAAAAGCAATGCCATCATTTCCTGTAAGCCCCATATGCTGTAGCCCCTGATATACAATACCTTCTTCGGCAGCACTATTAATTATATACATGGTAGCCCCCACAATAGATTCTCCAAGAGATTTGGCATCAGGCCATGTAATAGGCTGCACACCACTTTTTATGTCTTTTTGGGTGTAATAAAATCCGTTATCGTATTGTACAGGGCCCTGAGCATTTTCAATGTAAACTAAATCATAGATACGAGCAAAGTCATCGGGAGAGGGTAAAATTTTGTCGGTATCAAGGGTAAGGGTTAAGGTTTCATCGGCGCAAAAGGTAGTCTTGCCGGAAGCAGTACTTATAATAGGGTCGTTTACCACTACTTTGGTTTCGCTACGCAAATCCCCAATACAACCATTTACAACAGATGCCGCAAAATAGGGCGTATTGTGCGCCAATACGAAATCGTCTGCAAGCGGGCTTCCACCAGTTGCAGCTTCGTACCAAACTACATCCGCTATACCAAGATTAGCAACAGTAGCACCTTTACACACCACCGTGAGCGGCTCAAGATCGGGTTTGGTATTATTGGCATTTACGGAAAGGGTAAATAATTGTGTATCTGTGGTACAAGCATAGGCGTTTTTGCTAAGTCGGGCACGAAAAACAGCTTGATCCAAAGCGGTTGTAACATTATCTATTTGAAACACGTAGGAGTCTGCATTATTGATAATGGCACCTAACCCATCGGCGAGCTCATACACCCCGTCTTGATCAGTATCTACTTCCCAACGCACGGAGTCACTATCGGGAGTTTTAAGGGATAATGTTAATGACTCACCTTCACACAGGACATCAGTAGTGGTGGCAAAATCTTCAGAAAGAGTAGCTGGCGTTCCTGCTTCTTGAAAGTCGTAAGTGCCGTTGTTCTCGTTGTCCAAAGGTGTTGTGTGAGACAATCCATTTACTGTTCCTAAAGCAGATGCAGAGGAGGTAGACCCAGAGTTTGGATTATAAACTATAGGACTTGTTTTGGCTAATCCATCGTTGTCAGGGTCTTCATGACCAGCTTCAATCGTATCGAAGCAACCGTCATTATCGCTGTCCAAATCTAGGTGGTCGGGGATATTATCTCCGTCTGTATCTATGGGATAATGAAAAAGATTCAGCAAAAAGGCAAAAAAACCATCTTCTGTGACGTTGTTGAGGGAGTGCGTTATGGTGATATTGGAAATGGTGTGTCCGAAAATAATATATTCCCCTGGGTCAGCAAAAACAAACTCTGACGCATCAAGTGTAGGGTTGGTTTTTAGGGTAATTTGATTGTTGGTGTAAAATAGAATATCTTGTTCAAAAGCCCCATCATTATCAGTATCAAGCCAAAATAAGTTTCTTTGGTTTTCAATAGACAACGTCTTGTTCCCCCCTGAAGTGCTAAAGGTTAAAAACTCTCCCTCAGCAAGTTTTTGAAATTGAGAATCTAAGGCGATGCCAATGGTCATGGGCTTATCAAAAGTAACCGTGTAAGACGTTTTTTCGCCCACACTAGCGGGGATGATAGAGGTAATTCTTCCGCTTGCAGTTCCCGTAAGCGTGGCGCCTGGAGCCAAAGAAACTACTCCGCTAGCTTGATAATCGTTGGATACGGGGGTTCCTTTGGAAGTAAAATCATAAAAGTCAGGGTTTGTAAGGTCTGCATATCCAACCTCTACAAACCCTGCCGATTCCGTTGCATCATATATACCATCATTATCTTCATCAAAATCCAAATTATCTACCACGCCGTCGTTGTCTGTGTCGTCAGGGCAATTTCCCACATAAACAGCTTGAGACGATAATTCTCCTGTGCTACTGCCACAGCTAGAAGCTCCTCTAAGTTGGTACCAACCTACTTGAGATGGAGTGTAGGATTCATTGTTTGCATTTGCTGTAATTTCTTGCCATTGCGTTTCATCAACAATTTGAGAGGGATTGTACCACCAACTAAATGAGTCAAAAGTGCTTGTGTTTGCCGCGTTTAATGTTAAATTGTTTTGAATACAGGTCCCTAGTGCCACTAAGTCTAAATCAAAAGTAAATTCTGGTGGAGATTGAAATCCAGAATAAAACGCCCCGGAAGTAGCCGCTCCAGAATACGTATAATAAGAAACATATAATTCACCCAAACTTGAAACGTGATATAAATCGCTAGTTAGAGGGGAAATGCGATAGGTTACATAGTTTGAGTTTCCTGTCACATCTTGTCCTGCAGATAATGAAACTCCGTTCAGTTTAACATCTATCCCTTTTTGAGCAACAATGCCAATGCCACCTTGTTGGTTAGTAGGGCCTATTCTGTTTATGTATGGAATATTATTGACATCCCCTTTTGAGGCACAGCTTAAAGCAGGAACGACAAACATTCCTTGATTAGGCTCGGGGTTATTTGGACTATTGCTAACCCCTCCAATGCCTTGGAAAGCCATAACGGGAGCAGAAGTTTTCACATACATATTCCCGCTTGAGGTGTAATTATCTCCCTCAATAATGGCATAGGCTCCTGAAATGGGTTGTGCAGCACCGCCATTGATTGAATATGTGACTCCGGATGATAGTGGAATTAAGACAACGTTTTCGGTCTCATGATAATTAGCAGGGGCTTCACCACGAATAAAAATAAATTCCTCACCGGCTTTTTCTGTTCCCACGAGCTGATCTATTCCAAAATCATGGCCAGCACCTGGGCCGTTAGTTCCTGTAGTACTGCCACTTGTAACAACCACATTTTTAGTAGCATTTAGTGTACCACCAATAAGCCCATCTAAGTTGTTTATTCCATCTTCACTTCTAAGAATACCCACATAACTTTCATTTTTTTGTAGCGTAAAAGTTATCGGGTAGCTACCATTATAGTTAGCCATTGTAACGCTTTTGGGAAAATCTACTGTAACCTCGGTGTTGTCTTCAACCGCCATAACAGAAAAAAAGCTATTGAATGGGATTTGATTTGGGTCGCTCACATCATTAACGAATGCTCCAAACACAAAAGATGTACTCAGCGCAGCATTTCCTTTACTAACGATTGCCCCAGATTGTGCTTGGCTATGAAAACGAACAGAGACATAAACAGGCTTTTCTGCCTCAATAATATAGCCTTTATTGTTTAAGATTGTTGCTCCCAGACTTTCGGGAATAACCAAATGGGTGTTATGCGTTACGGAAATGTCATTTGCATATGTGTTGCCAAACTCAACAGGAGAGTCATTGGAAACCGTTCCATAATCGTAAAAAGCCGAGGACAACCCAACGGGCTTAATTACATAAGGAACGTCATTTTCGCTAGGAGTCGAGATGTAAATATACTGACCGTAGGGGATACTGTTGCCAATTTGAGAAGTAATCGAAATAGGCGGGATATAATGCACTTTACTTAATTGCCCATAAACATTAGCAGAGGCACAAATTATAAGTGCAAAAAGGAGCGTTAATTTTATGGAGTTTGGGTGTAGTTTCATAGGTTTGTGTAACTTGTACGAATATACGAATTCTTATCATGCACTTTAAATCGCCACCAAATACCCTGATGATGTGCTTTTTTCTGCTATGTTTTTTCACGGCAAAAGCACAATACCGCATGCCTGTTTATACAGATTACCTCACAGATAATTATTATGTGCTGCACCCTGCCATGGCAGGCGCACATTACGAGGGATTAAAATTAAGAACGTCTTATAGAACACAATGGCTAGGCATTGCCAATGCGCCATCTATGCAAACCTTAAATGCCCATGCAAGAGTAGGAGACAAATCGGGCGTTGGAGGGCTATTTTTTCACGATAAAAACGGCTTTCAGTCACAGCTTGGGTTTCAAGGGACCTATGCGCATCACATCAACTTTTATAGAAGTAGAGCTGAGGTAAATCAGCTTTCTTTTGGGCTTTCTGCTGGAGGCTCTTTTCATCGCCACGATCAATCTACATTTAACCCAACAAACGACCCAATAATTTTGGGAACTAATGTAAGTAGTTCAAGTATGTTTGTGGATGTTGGACTTACGTATAATTATGTGTCACTATATGCGCATCTAACCATTCAAAACCTGTTGTTTGTTGGGAATAATATCAACGACCAAGTGCTACTTAACAAACCCAAGCGGTTGTTGGCTTCTGTGGGAAACTTTTTTGAAATTCAACCCGATTGGGCACTTGAACCATCGGTTTTGGTGGACTATATCCAGTATGTAGATAGACCAAATGTGGATGTCAATTTAAAATCGCATCATAATATCAGAGAGACGCAGCTTTGGGTGGGGACTTCGTACCGAAAAGGACTCACAAACACACTTACTAATAATAATTCCACACCTTACAGTGAACCTTTTTCACAACTTTCAGCTATTTTGGGTATGAGGCATAACAAATGGATGTTTTCCTATACCTACACCGTAGGTGTTGGAAACATTAAAATTAATAACTCTGGGTTTCATCAACTCACGCTTGGAATTGACATCCTTAGCGATGCGTATCGACCAACAACAATACGAGGAATTTTATAGCGTTTTATGAACCGACTCTTGTTCTCTTTTATTATCCTCTTCCTAGCGACTTTTCCACAACAACTTCTTGCTGAGGATTGGGGCAAAACGGGACATCGCGTCATTGGCAAAGTAGCGCAAGAACACCTTACACCAAAAACGGCTGCTGCCGTTGATGCACTTCTTGATGGTATGTCGTTAGCGTTTGTATCCACTTACGCCGACGAAATTCGCTCCGATAGCCGATATGACCATCTCGCGCCCTGGCATTATGTCAATATGGATAAGAATGTACGTTATCCAGAGGCGGAAAAAAACCCAGATGGCGATATCATTACGGCAATAGACTACTGCATAGAAGGACTTAAATCTCAAGAAAGCACACGGGCAGACAAAGCATTTTACTTGAAATTATTGGTGCATTTTATTGGCGATATTCATCAACCAATGCACGCAGGAAGAAAAGCGGACAGAGGAGGTAATGAAATCGAACTTAAGTGGTTTGGTGAGCCTACCAATTTGCATCGTTTGTGGGATACGGATTTGATTGAACATTACAACATGAGCTATACCGAGCTTGCCCAACACGTACCAAAACTAACGGCACAAGAAAAAGAAAAGTGTATGACCACACCGCGGTTGGACTGGGCACACGAGTCGCAAGATTTGGCAAACACAATTTATGCCAATACGCCCATAAACGCAGATTTGGGGTATGAATATCACTATCAGCACTTTAAAACGGTTCGTATTAGATTGGTTGAAGCAGGACTTCGTTTGGCGGCTACTCTTAATGCTATTTTTGATTCAGCTAACGCTCGCTAACAACTTCAACGCTACCAAAAGCCACCAAAAATTGTTGATAGTGGCAACGCCACTTTTTAGTAACATATTCAATGTTAGCAAGTTATATCTATTTAGCGTTGTTTATAACTGTTGAACACTAAACAATTCGTTAACAATATGTTGCGTTTTTTTTAAAGCATTTAAAATAAAATTGTGTAAATGCAAATAATATGAAACGCATAGATCTTGAACATTATAAAATCTGTTTGATAAACAACCATTCGTTACAAGACCAAATAGATAAGCTTATAAAAGACTCGTTTGAAAGCTATTGTAGCAATAAAAACATCATGTACAATGATTCAGATGTACAAATGGAGGACTATAGAGAAGCCTATTCTATTTCGCTAAACTACTTGTTTAAGGAAGCCAACGAGTGGTAGGCCATTGCGTTCAATTTTGTACTTTGGTGCAAAAGCTAAAATGGTAGAAATTGAACGCAAGTTTTTAGTCAGCAATGTGCAAGCGTGTCTTGACAAGGCTATCGCTTCATTTTCCATTTTTCAGGGGTATCTTTCAGTTGACCCTTCCCGAACAGTTCGTTTGCGAATTCAAGACAACATTGCTTTTTTGACTGTAAAAGGAGCTTCTTCCTCCGACGGTACTACTCGTGTGGAGTGGGAAAAACAGCTTTCACTAAATGATGCAAACACCTTACTTCCGCTTTGTCTTCCAGGAGGCATCCAAAAAACCCGCCATCACGTTCCATTCAACGAATATCTTTTTGAGGTAGATGTGTTTGAAAAGGAGTTGTCAGGATTGATACTAGCCGAAATTGAACTGGAAAGCGCAAATCAAAAAATTGAATTGCCAGATTGGATTGGAATGGAAGTTACCGGCGACATTCACTACTACAACAGCCATTTGGCAGCGCATGGTATTCCTAACTAAAACCCTAATTCACTAAGGTCTTCGTCTTCAAAAAAAGATTTTTGTTGACGGGAAACAGATAGCGAATCACAATCTAAAGGAATAGAGACATAATCGGGCGCTTCAAATGCATCTTTTGAAATGACTAAGGTAGAATCTGCGTAGCAAGACCTCATATAATTTGCCCAAATAGGAAGTGCCATCGTGGCACCCTGACCGTAAGCAATGGTTTCAAAGTGTATAGACCTGTCTTCGCCACCCACCCAAACGCCAGTGGCTAAATTGGGCACCATACCAATAAACCAACCATCGCTTTGATTTTGGGTGGTTCCTGTTTTTCCAGCAATCGGATTATCAAATTCATAGGGATATCCTGTTACAACATGTCTAAAAATGGGATTTGTTTTATCTGCTCCTTGATGTCGCAATCGCACACCAGAACCAGACTCGGTTACACCCTCTAACAATTTTAGGGTTACATAAGCAGACTCCTCACTCAACACATCTTTGGTTTCAGGAGCCGCTTGATAAATAACCGTACCGTTTTTATCTTCGATACGCGTTACTAACACAGGCTTTACATAAATTCCTTTGTTGGCAAAAGCAGCATATGCACCAACCATTTCATACACACTCAAATCAGCCGAACCCAAAGCAATGGCCGGAACATTTGGAATGGGTGAGCTAACGCCCAAATTGCGAACCAAGTTTACAACAGGTCTTGTCCCCACTTTATCAATCAATCGTGCACTTATGGTATTTACGGAATTGGCAAGAGCATTTTTTAGGGTGCGTTTTCCAATATAACGATCTCCCGAATTTTTCGGACACCAAGCATCATGTGCGCCAAATTTTGATGGTTCTACACAATAATATCCATCGGGCAAGGAATCACAAGGTGATACTTTTAGTTGATCAATAGCAGAAGCATATACAAAAGGCTTAAAGGTGGATCCAATTTGCCGCTTCCCTTGCATGACGTGGTCAAACTGAAAATGACGGTAATTAATGCCTCCAACCCATGCCTTTACGTGTCCTGTTTGCGGTTCCATAGACATCATGCCCGTACGTAAAAAATGTTTGTAGTATCTGATAGAGTCGGTAGGCGTCATAACGGTATCAATATCTCCATTCCAACTAAACACTTCCATTTGGGTGGGTTTTTCAAAACTTGCTAAAATGGTTTCTTCATCATGCCCTTGCGCTTTCATTTTGCGCCAACGTTCAGACCTGCGTTTCGCTTGATTCATGATGTTTTCAATTTCGTCCTTTTCTACATCTAAAAAGGGGGCAATATCATTATACTCGGGCTTATTTTGCCTAAAAAATTCTTTTTGTAGATTGGGCATATGTGCTTCAACAGCTTCTTCCGCATAGGTTTGTAACCTTGAATCTATTGTAGTGTAAATGCTTAGGCCGTCCAAGTAAAGGTTATAAAAGGTGCCGTCTTCTTTTGGATTATTGGCAATCCAACCCTGCATAAATTGTTGCAAATAGGCTCTAAAATAGGTGGCAATTCCTTCGCGGTGTGATTGTGGGTTAAAGTCAAGCGTTATAGGAAGTGCAGCAAGTGAGTCGCGTTCTTTTTCATTGATAAGCTTGTTGCGTAACATTTGTTGATACACAATATTGCGCCTTTCGCGCACCATTTCGGGTCTTCGCAATGGATTGTATAAGGACGAATTTTTTAACATTCCCACGAGCATGGCAGACTCGCTCAAATCTAAGTCACTAGGTTTTTTTGAAAAATAAATCGAACTCGCCGAACGAAGACCGTCCGCGTTGTAGTTAAAATCATAAATGTTGAGATACATGGTAATGATTTCGTTTTTGGTGTAGCGGCGCTCCAACCTAATAGCAATAACCCATTCCTTGATTTTTTGGGTAATTGCCTGAAAAGTATTGCGTGAGCGAACTCCCACAAAAAGTTGCCTTGCAAGCTGTTGCGTAATGGTACTTGCGCCTCCTTTTTTGCCTAAATAAAATAAGGCGCGAGCCGTGCCACGATAATCAATTCCAGAGTGATTGTAAAAACGTTCATCTTCAGTAGCAACAAGTGCTTCAATCATTTCTGTAGGAATTTCGTCAAATGAAATAGGCGTTCGGTTATCGTTAAAATAAAACTTGCCCAAAACGGTATCATCGGACGAAATAATTTGCGTAGCCAAATTTGTCTTTGGATTTTCCAATTGGCGGAAGTCTGGCATGGGACCTAGTAGCCCTAACGATGCTGCGCCAAAAATGATAACAGTGCCTAAAATAAGGCTGCCAAAAGCAAGCCAAATTAGACGTATAAATTTTCCGTATGTTTTTGTTTTACTCATTTGATATGGGGTTTAGTTCTATTCCAATTTGATGAATTCCAGGCACTATTTTATTCGGAATTTGGTTTTCGGTTGCACGAACCGCAGGGCGAATACGAAAGCTGTATTTACCCGGCTCATCTAGTAAATAACGAGTTAAAAAAGGAAGTTTATGCTCTTTGATGTAAAGACCTTTACCCAACCACTTTCCGCTGGGTTCTGCCAACAAATAACTTAACGTATCCGTTTGTTCTTTTCCTTTCGGGTTTGACCAAGTTACAATTAAATGAATATTTGAAAAGGGGTAATCATCATCGTGACGTAAAATCCAATAAAGGGAGGCTTCTTTTTCGGGCAGGCGATGTGTATAGCTAAATTCAACCCACTGGTCTTGCACCCAACCCTCTTTTGGGATCTCCCTAAACAGTAACTCCCCTTGGTTGGAACAACCTACCAATAAAAATATTGAGGCAATAAGAAAAACTGTTTTTGTCACGACTGATAAACCGTCTTTAGGTGATGGGCGCGTCCCTTTTTAAAGATTTTGTTGCTGTTGTGTTTGCCTTTGCGCAATGCTTTCTGCTCGGCTTCGGGCAGCGATACAATTTCGGCACAAGCATCGGAGCAGCAATGGTTAAATTTTTCAGCACAAGAAGGGCACTGAATAAACAATAAATGACAGGCTTCGTTGGCACAATTGACGTGGGTGTCACATGACGCACCACATTGGTGACAAGTGGCAATGACATCTTCTGAGATCGCCTCGCTACGACGTTCATCAAACACAAAATTCTTCCCAACAAACTTGTTTTCAAGCTCTTGGTTTTTAACCTGTCGGGCATACTCAATAATACCCCCTTCAAGCTGATACACCTTTTTAAAGCCTTTATGCTTAAAGTAGGCACTAGCTTTTTCGCAACGAATGCCCCCAGTGCAATACATCACGAGGTTTTTATCTTCCTTATGTTCAGAAAGGTCTTCTTCGATGATGGGTAACGAGTCCCGAAACGTGTCCACATCAGGGGTTATGGCCCCTTCAAAATGACCAATTTCACTTTCGTAATGATTGCGCATATCCACTACTATGGTATCGTCTTGACTGGTAAGTGCATTAAACTCGGCAGCATTTAGATGAACACCTTTGTTCGTCACATCGAAAGTGTTATCATTTAAACCATCTGCAACAATTTTGTTGCGCACTTTTATTTTGAGTTTTAAAAACGATTTATTGTCTTGCTCAACAGCAATATTAAGCCGAATACCATTTAAAAAATCAATGCTATCTAGGTGTGATTTAAAGGCATCAAATTTGGGCGCAGGCACCGAAAGTTGTGCATTTACTCCCTCGTGTGCCACATAAATACGCCCCAAAACATCTAGGGCGCTCCACGAAATAAAAAGATGATCCCGCAACACTTGCGGATTGCCAATGTGTGCGTAGGCATAAAACGATAGGGTCAGGCGTTCTTCGCCTGCCGCATCTATCAGGGCAGCGCGTTCTTGTGCGCTTAATTTGTTGTACAGTTGCATGCTATACAGGATTAAGATTACTGGGCAAAGGTATCAAATTAAAAATGCGCACAAAAAAGCTAGTGCCATAGAAAAATTGTACCTTAGCAGGAAGCTAAAAAATGAAGCATGAGTAACGAAAAAGACGCAAAACTAAAAGCACTTCAGTTAACCTTAGACAAACTTGACAAAGCCTACGGCAAAGGAACCGTAATGAAAATGGGCGATAATGTAACCGAGCAAGTAGAGGTTATCTCGTCAGGTTCACTTGGCCTTGATGCAGCCTTGGGCGTAGGAGGTTATCCACGCGGAAGAGTTGTCGAAATATACGGACCAGAATCTTCAGGAAAAACAACACTGACATTGCATGCCATTGCCGAGTGTCAAAAAGCAGGAGGCATTGCTGCTTTTATTGATGCTGAACACGCTTTTGACCGCTACTATGCCAAAAGTTTGGGCGTGGAAATTGATGACCTCATCATTTCACAACCCGACCATGGAGAGCAAGCCTTAGAAATTGCAGACAACTTGATTCGTTCGGGAGCAGTAGATATTGTGGTGGTAGATTCCGTTGCAGCACTTACCCCTAAAAGCGAGATAGAAGGCGAAATGGGCGATTCTAAAATGGGGCTACACGCCCGATTGATGTCGCAAGCCTTGCGTAAACTGACCTCATCGATTAGTAAAACAAATTGCACCGTGATTTTTATCAATCAGTTACGAGAAAAAATTGGCATCATGTTTGGCAACCCCGAAACCACTACGGGAGGAAATGCGCTAAAATTTTACGCTTCGGTGCGCTTAGATATCAGGCGTTCTACTCAAATTAAAGACGCCAATGGGGCTGTTTTGGGTAATAAAACCCGAGTGAAAGTCGTAAAAAACAAAGTAGCACCACCCTTTAAAACAGTGGAGTTTGACATCATGTACGGCAAGGGGATTTCGCGGATTGGCGAATTGCTAGACATTGGTGTAGAGGCAGATATTATTAAAAAAAGTGGTTCTTGGTTTAGCTATGGCGAAACCAAATTGGGTCAAGGGAGAGATGCTGTAAAAACACTTTTGGATGATAATCCAGAGCTTGCTGAAGAAATTGAAGGCAAGATTAAAGACATTATCTCAGCAGCGGAATAACACCTATTTATATCCCTCCTTTTTGAGCGCTTCGCACATAAATTGATGCACCTGTTCTTTTATAGCAGGCATATCGTCGTGCGTGAGCCCATGTGTACTTACAGGAGCATGTACATTAGCACGAACAATGCCGGGTTTTCCTACCCAATATTTATATGAAAACTGAAAGGGAAAACGCTTTTTACAATCGGGAAGCGTAATGGGAACAATGGGAATTTGATGCTCAATAGCAATACTAAATGCACCATTTTTAAAAGGAGCTAAAAAAACATCTGGCTCGGGGACTAAACCTTCAGGATAAATCATGATGCCAAAGCCTAAGGCGATTTTGCGCTTGGCTTGCACATATACATTTTTTCTACTCGATGCGCTATCGCGATTGACTAAAATAGCACCACGCTTATAAATGGAAGCAAATAGTGGAATGCGGTCCAATTCCATCTTCCCCACAAAAACCGCAGGTTTTCGAATCGTCATAAACACCATCATAATGTCAATCATACTCAAGTGGTTGGCAATAAACATATGCGGTTTGCTGTAGTCTATGTTGGCGTTATACTTGATAACGGGAATAAACCCCATACCCAGCATGATAAGTGGCGACCAAAAATAGCGCCCCGCATAGAAAATACCAGCATACCACTTTTCTCTGGTGAGGCAAATCAATAAAAAAGGAAAACAAAGGAATAGACCAACGCCAGCTAATATGTAAAACCATACGTTCCAAAGTCCTAAAAGTGCCTTGCGGACATAAACCATAGTGCCAAAAATAGCGATTGATGCGTGAAATCCGTTATTTTTGTGCAGATACAATTTCTATGGCACGCATCCTTACGGGTATTCAAAGCACAGGCACCCCGCATTTGGGCAATTTATTAGGCGCTATTCTTCCTGCTATTGACATGGCAAAAAAAAGTAGCGAAGAAGCTTTTTTGTTTATTGCCGACATGCACTCTCTAACGCAAATCAAAGATGCTGAACAACTTAGAGCGAATACACAAGCTACTGCAGCAGCGTGGTTAGCTTGCGGACTAGACTCCGAAAAAGCCTGTTTTTATAGGCAGTCGGATGTGCCTGAAGTAACCGAATTGGCATGGTACTTAAATTGTAGCTTTCCATTTAGCCGATTGTCGTTGGCACACTCTTTTAAAGACAAAGCAGACCGACTTGAAGATGTAAACGCTGGATTGTTTACTTATCCCATGCTTATGGCAGCAGATATTTTGCTGTATGATGCGCATTGGGTTCCAGTTGGAAAAGATCAATTGCAACACATAGAAATGGCTCGGGATGTAGCCAGTCGTTTTCATGCTGCTTATGGCGAGACCTTTGTGCTTCCAGAGGCAAAACTTCAAACCGACACGCAGTATGTTTTGGGAACAGACGGCAGCAAAATGAGCAAATCCAAAGACAACACCATTGACATTTTTTTACCAGAGAAAAAGTTGCGTAAGCAAGTAATGTCAATAGCAACTGATAGTACACCACTGGAAGCACCTAAAAACCCAGATACGTGCACGGTATTTTCGTTGTATTCGCTTATTGCCAACGAAAGTGAGATTGCCACCATGCAAGCCAATTATGAAGCTGGAGGTTTTGGATATGGTCATGCAAAGCAAGCATTGTATGAAGCAATTTTAGAACGCTTTACGGAAGCTAGAACACAGTTTGACACCTACATGCAACAACCTGAAGTATTGGAGGAGCAACTCCAAAAAGGTGCTGAAAAAGCACGTCGTGTTGCGCATGAGGTTTTGCAGCGTGTGCGGAAAAACATCGGCTTTTCGCCTAAATCGTTTTAAACTGTTTTCCCGCTTGCGCCATTACGACCCCTTTCATTTCCAGTTGAAACAAAATACTTGCCACTTCGCTTACTCTTAGGGTGGCGTCTAACGCAATAAGGTCAATGTGTTTTGGAGTATTGCTCATATGGCTTAACACCCATTTTTCCTTTTCATTGAGTTCCACAAAAAGTTTTGGTTGCGCTACGGGATTTTGCTGTTGTTTCCACCCTAATTCTTGCGCTACGTCTTAGCCGCTTGTTATGCATTCTGCTTGTCTGTTTTTGATAAGTTCCAAACAACCGCTTGCGGTAGCGTCAGTGGGTCTGCCTGGCGCAGCAAACACATCACGCTGATAGCTAAGCGCATATTGTGCGGTGGTCAGCGCACCGCCTTTTTCTCTTGATTCTACAATTATAGTGGCTTGTGCCAAACCTGCAATAAGGCGATTACGCTGCAAAAAATGGGATCGTTGAAAGGGCTCATTTGCCCAAACTTCCGACAAAAAACCACCTGTTTCTTCTATGCGTTTTCGGTACTTGGTGTGTTGCTTGGGATAGCATCCTAAAATACCGTGACCAAAACAACCAAAAGTAACCAACCCATTGTCAAGTGCTGCAAGTTGTGCTTCGATGTCAATGCCATAGGCAAATCCCGATACAATTATGGGCTGATATGGGGCAAGTTCTGCTACCAACTGCTTTACAAAAGCCTTACCTTGTGCACTTGGTTGCCGTGTTCCTACAATACTAACAACTCTAGTAGTTGGAGGAAAAGGTTGTCCAGAGTAAAACAACACAAGTGGCGCATCTGCGCATTGGTTTAGCGGAGTAGGAAAGGCAGCATCTAAATAGGAGATCCAATTTATACTGTGCTTTTCTATAAGCTCAACTTCTTTTTCAGCTGCCCTAACAACTTGATGTTTTTCAGGGCCTTTAAAAACTTTTGAAATGGATTGATAAGGCGACTCATTTGTGTGCTTGATATTTTCAAAAACAGCAGCAGCGCTTCCAAAATGACGAATGAGTTTTCGGGCGGTAATACACCCAACTTTGGGCATTTTTGGCAGGGCAAGTGTAGCGATAAGTTCAGTTTTTTCCATAAGAATCAGGGGGTGTAAAAATACAAAAACAGAACTTTTAAGGTTTCACTAAAAAATGTACATTTGTGTAATGGAGTTATCAACGCATATACATTACCTTTTATACCGACACGACTGTGTTACTATCCCTGGCTTTGGGGCTTTTTTGGTAGAGCAAAAGGCAGCGTATTACGATGCCGTCAATCAGTTGTATTTTCCTCCATCAAAAGTATTGTCCTTCAATGAAACACTGCAATCTAACGATGGCACCTTAGCATCGCATTTGGCCAAATCGTATGGCATAAGCTATGAGCGTGCGGTTATGGACATGCACCAACAAACCATTGCATGGAAAGAGTCGCTACAAAAAGGAAAGCTTAGCATCCCAACTTTGGGAGATTTTGTGTTAAATAGTGAAGGAAAAATGGTGTTTACGCCCGAAACTGGTCTAAACTTTTTGGTGGCTAGTTATGCGCTTCCTGAAGTTCCCGCCCAACCGATTTCTAGAACCATTGCCGAAGAACCTGCCAAACAACCAGTTTACTTTGAGCTTGAGCAAACAAAATCCCGCCGTGTGGTTGGATATGCGGTTATTGCTGCAAGTGTTTTAGCCTTGTTTGCCATTGGCTCAAATAGTTACATAAACCAACAAGCCGATGCACAATGGGAAAGCGAGCAAGTTTTGCGAGAGCAAGCGCGTGAACAAGCAGCCTTATCGGTGTATGATTTGGGCGACTTGCCAACCTTA
The DNA here is from genome assembly GCA_017856205.1 of Flavobacteriaceae bacterium. Taxonomy (GTDB): domain Bacteria; phylum Bacteroidota; class Bacteroidia; order Flavobacteriales; family Flavobacteriaceae; genus UBA7446. Next base: position 16,041 of record JAFMFL010000003.1, on the reverse strand, counting down.
AAAATTGCCCTTCCTAAAAAAACAGAGCCTGTTGCAGGATTTCACGTTATTGCAGGGTCGTTTAGAAATGAGGCAAATGCACAAAAACTCGCAGCAGCATTGCAACGAAAAGGGTATTCTGGCGCACAAAAATTGGGACATACTTCACAAGGGTTTTACCAAGTGTCTTTTGCATCTTTCCCCACAAAACGCGAAGCGTATAATGCCATGGCAGACATTAAGCGCGACAATTACCCAGATGCGTGGGTAACCAAAAAATAATTCCATGAATCCAAAGCATCCACAGGAATCCAAGACGGTCATGACCGACTTGGTATTACCCTCTGACACGAACCCAATCAATAATCTTTTTGGTGGCGAACTGTTGGCACGAATGGACCGTGCGGCCTGCATTGCTGCACAGCGGCATTCAGAGCAGATTGTGGTAACGGCATCCGTGAATCATGTACATTTTAGAAAGCCCGTTCCTCTTGGAAGTGTGCTTACCCTTGAAGCAAAAGTATCCCGTGCTTTTGGCACCTCTATGGAAGTATTTATTGATGTGTGGATAGAAGCGCAAGACGGTACTTCGCGCGAAAAGGCAAACGAGGCGATATATACGTTTGTTGCCGTGAGCAAAGACGGCAAACCTGTAAAAGTACCCGCAGTGATTCCCGAAACGGAATTGGAACAAAAACGCTTTGACGGCGCCCTACGCCGCAGACAGCTTAGCTTGATTTTGGCAGGAAAACTTACACCTGATAAAGCAACAGAGCTTAAAGCACTCTTTCAGTAGCAATACGTTATTGTTAAGATTAACCCGTAACATTTACCAGTATGCCCTGTCTGCCAACAGGCAGGCGCCCCACAGGAGGGTTTAATTTTTAATCTTCAACCCGTCTTTATCTTTGAAATTTCCAGTTGCAATGATGACGAAATCAATAAGGGTCCAAATACCAAGCCCCCCTAATGTTAAAAGCATCACTACTCCTGTCCCCACTTTACCAACATAAAATCGGTGTATCCCAAGTCCCCCCTAAGAAGAAACACAATAAAATCATTGGCACAAATCCTTTTTCGCTTTTTTGTTCTAGTTTATTTTCCATTATATATGTTAAAATTTAATTAATTTTTTGATTTGGATAAGAAATTATTTTACCCTGACCATCTCTGTATTGTCCCACTAGAAGTAAATAGGTCACATACACGGTATGGATTAAATCAGCAATAAAAAGCACAGCAGCAACTAAGAAATTTCCAGAAACATAGGCTACTACAGTTCCTATAAATAGCCCCATATCCAAAAACCCCTAATCTGTAAACCGAAAAAAAAGCGAATTAGGCTAAGTGTTTTAACGTCAACAACTAGGGCATGTTTAATGCTAAGGTAACAAAAAAAAAGAAGTACGCAAAGGGAGGTTTTTAGCGGTGCCCCGTACAGGGTAACGAATTTTGTACCTTTGCCCTTTAACAACGCGATATGATATTTTCAATGACCGGTTACGGCAAAGCAGAGCATAACACCCAAGGGAAAAAACTGCGTATTGAAGTCAAGTCGCTAAACAGCAAATCGCTGGACCTCAATTTTCGGGTGCCGTCCAAATACCGGGGGCTTGAACTTCACGCACGAAAAGAATTAGCAGCACTGCTGCATCGCGGAAAATTGGAGGTCAATGTTTTTGAAGAATGGGTTGCTGCCCAAGAAGCAGCGCAACTAAATACCGCCGTGGTGGAAAACTATCTGGAGCAGTTAAAAGGCATCCAATCGCTTTCGGACGAGACGCTTTTGCCACTAGCCATGCGCCTTCCCAACGTACTTGCTCCCACAAACGATGAACTTTCGGAAGAAGAGCAAGAAGTTTTTTTGAATACGCTTACCGATGCTGCCACAAAATTAGTTGCTTACCGCCAGCAAGAAGGAATATCGTTGGCGCAAGACCTCAACGCACAGTTGGGTCAAATCGATACCCAACTAAAACATATTGCCGAAGAGGCACCTTTAAGAATAGAGGAACGCCGTCAGAAATTGGAGGATAATCTGCAGCAAATTTCCGTAGAATACGACCAAGAACGCCTGGAACAAGAATTGGTGTATTACCTTGAAAAATGGGATATCAATGAAGAATTAGTGCGCTTGCAACACCATTTGGAATACTTCCACGCCACCCTAGCCGAAGACACGCCTACCAAAGGCAAAAAATTAGGATTTATTGCGCAAGAAATAGGTCGTGAGATAAATACGATTGGCTCAAAAGCCAATGATGCGGGATTGCAAAAACGTGTGGTCATGATGAAAGATGCGCTCGAACGCATCAAAGAACAAGTTCTTAATGCCCTGTAATGAAACAAGGAAAATGCATTGTTTTTTCTGCGCCGTCGGGAAGTGGTAAAACCACCTTGGCAAAGCATTTGCTACATCAGGAGGACTTTAAGTTGGCGTTTTCTATCTCTGCCACCACAAGACCGCCACGGGGCACCGAGCAGCACGGCAAAGACTATTATTTTTTGTCTGAAAAAGAGTTTAAAACCAAAATTGAGGCAGGTGCTTTTGCGGAATATGAACAGGTGTATCCGGGCATGTATTACGGCACGTTGAAATCGGAGCTTGAGCGTATTTGGGCAGCCGGTAAAAATGTGTTGTTTGATATTGATGTGGAAGGCGGAATTAACATCAAAAAATTGTACCCCGAAAATACCATGGCTATTTTTATCAAGACCCCAACCGTGGAAGCCTTAGCAGACCGCCTTCGAAGTAGAGGAACAGATACGGACGAAAAAATTGCCATGCGCCTTGCCAAAGCCGAAACCGAGCTGGAGCGTGCTGCCGACTTTGACCATATTGTTTTTAACGATAGCCTCGAAACCGCCAAAAAAGAGGTGCAAGAATTGGTGATCAATTTTCTACATACATGAAACGGGTTGCGCTTTTTTTTGGCAGTTTTAATCCCATTCACAACGGTCATATTTTCATTGCCCAACAAGTGCTAAAGCAACACAAAGCCGATGAAGTACAGTTTGTGCTAAGTCCACAAAATCCGCACAAAAAAACAACATCACTGCTACCCGAAACACACCGCTGGAACATGCTGCAACTGGCATTGAAAGCGCATCAAAACCTAACCCCCAACGGCGTTGAGCTACACATGCCAACCCCGAGTTATACCGCAAAAACCCTAAAAAAACTGGTAGCGGAAAACCCCGATGTGCGCTATGCGTTGGTATTGGGCGCAGACAGCGAAGCAAGCCTTCCCTCATGGAAAAACGCTGACTACCTGATGCAATTTCCACGCCTTATTTATCCCCGAAAAGGAACGGTTTTGAAAAATACTACATCGGAAAGGGTACTTCAAAACGTGTCTTTGCAAGACATTTCTGCCACGCAGATTCGTGCCGAGAAGGATTTGGACGTTCTTAAAACCTGGCTTCCCGAAGCAGTTTTTGACTACATGCAGACACACAAGCTGTTTAGTGATATTTGATTTTTCGCAGAATCCGTTGCGTGTCTTTTAGGCTTTGGTAGGCTTCCTCACCTTGCTTTTTCATGATTCCAGAAAGCTCTTGCAGTTTGTCTTTTGCTTCTTCAAATCCGTTGAGGTAACACAACATATAGGTGGGTGCCAGGTTTATGACATCTGCTTTTTCATGTTTGTTTAGCCTTGTGCTTTTACGCAGTTTTTCGCAAAGGGTGTTGTTGGCATTGTACAGATGGAACAATAATTTTTTTTCAAACTTAGGAGGTGAAAACAAAAATTCGGAGTCAATTTGGTACGAGCCTTTATCGTCAAACAAAAAGGACATGCGCTCTAGCGGATAGTATTTATAACGATCGTTAAAACCCAAACGCACATATTCGATAAGGCTAAACGAATGCGCATCCACTTCAATTTCTACCTCATCGTGCGCCGAATAAAACAGTTTAACATGCTCGTTGATTAGTTCCACATCTACACGTGAGAAATAGCTTTTTTCTTTCACTCTTTTTTCCAGCCCTGCCCAACACACCACAAACGACTCTTTAAACACTTTGTATTGCGGATGTAATCCGCTGTCATAGCGGTGTACAAAGTCAATAACGCCATCAAGGGTAAGCTCAATGTTGTTGTGTGCGTGCTTTTCGATTTCGGTAACTACTTTCGAATTGACATCCTTGATTTCCAAATCAAAAACCTTGGACATGGAAATGCTGCCATCTCTAAAAAACACCGAACCACCATAATATTTCCAGATATTTTTCCGCAATGCGGTCATTTTGTTGGTTGGTCTGATGGTTACTAACCCCACCACTTTTCTTTGGGGTAAGTGTGGAAAATGGATGTTTTCGTAGAGTACAATGGGCGGATTTTCCAAATAGGCATTGATGAGGTTTTGCAGTTTGGCATCGTCAAAAAAATCTACTCCAACAATTTCATTGTCTTCATCGTTTACGCCCACCACAATGTAGGAGTTGTTTTTTGGATTGGAGTTTGAAAGCGCACAAATATGTTTCAGAAACTTGGCTTTACCTTCTTTGCTGCCCAAGTTTAGCTGTCTTTTTTTGTCGTAAAAACTGTTCTCATCGTTGTGCGCCAATAGGTTTTTGATGAGCAGTCTTTTGTTAATCATGACCTTGATTTCTTACAAAGGTAAAAAGCTTTGCATTGTCTTTTTGTAATCCGTATTGGAAACCCTATTTTTAACCAATTATTAACAAACCTGCTGCACTTTTTTTTTGATTTTGCGGCAAAAATTGTAAACACCTAAATTATGAGCGATACCGCTGTAGATATCAAAGCGCTAAATGAGCGTATAGAGAAAGAGAGTGCTTTCGTTGACATCCTTACCTTAGAAATGAACAAGGTTATTGTAGGACAACAACACATGGTAGAACGCCTTTTGATAGGACTGTTGGGGCAAGGGCATATTTTGCTGGAGGGCGTTCCCGGATTGGCGAAAACACTCGCCATTAATACACTTAGCAAAGCTGTAAAAGGAAGCTTTAGCCGTATTCAGTTTACCCCTGATTTGCTCCCTGCAGACGTGATTGGAACGATGATTTACAACACCAAAGAAAATGATTTTAGCATCAAAAAGGGACCTGTTTTTGCCAACTTTGTTCTCGCCGATGAAATCAACCGTGCGCCCGCAAAAGTGCAATCTGCACTGCTTGAAGCCATGCAAGAAAAGCAAGTTACCATCGGCGAAGAAACCTTTAAACTGAAGCTGCCGTTTTTGGTGATGGCAACGCAAAACCCAGTAGAACAAGAAGGAACCTATCCACTTCCCGAGGCGCAGGTTGACCGTTTTATGCTTAAAGTAGTTATTGATTATCCAAAATTTGCAGACGAACAACTTATCGTCCGTGCCAATTTGAACGATTCTTTTGGCACCGTAAAGCCCGTTATTTCAACGGCGCAAATCAATAAGGCACAAAAGGCTGTTCGTGAGGTGTATATGGATGAAAAAATTGAGAAATACATTTTGGATTTGATTTTTGCCACACGCTATCCCGAGCAGTACAAATTGCAATCGCTCAAACCTCTCATTAGTTTTGGTGCATCGCCAAGGGGGAGTATCAATTTGGCAACGGCAGCCAAATGCTATGCCTTTATCAAACGCAGAGGCTATGTGATTCCAGAAGATGTGCGTGCCGTGATTTTTGATGTGTTGCGCCATCGTATAGGGATTACTTATGAGGCAGAGGCTGAAAACATCAGTTCAGAAGACATTATTCAGCGCATTGTAAATGCGGTGGAAGTACCCTAGACAAATTCCACATTTTTGATATGGATACAAAGGAGCTTTTAAAGAAAGTTCGGAAAATCGAGATTAAAACCCGCCGATTAAGCAATCACATTTTTGGCGGGGAATACCACAGTACCTTTAAAGGTCGCGGCATGACCTTTAGTGAGGTGCGTCAGTATCAATATGGAGATGATGTCCGCGCCATAGACTGGAATGTTACCGCACGCTATCAAGAGCCCTACGTTAAGGTTTTTGAAGAAGAACGGGAGCTTACGCTCATGCTTTTGGTAGATGTAAGTGGCTCCGCCAACTTTGGAACACAACAACAATTAAAACGAGACACCATTACCGAAATTGCAGCAACACTTGCCTTTTCTGCCTTGCAGAACAACGATAAAGTAGGGTTGCTCCTTTTCTCGGACGAAGTGGAACTTTTTATTGCACCCAAAAAAGGGAAGTCGCATGTGCTACGTATCATTAGAGAACTGTTAGAGCAAAAACCCAAAAGTCCAAAAACCGATGTTTCGGCTGCACTGGAATTTATGAGTCGTATTCTTAAAAAACGCGCTATCGTATTTGTACTTTCAGACTTTTTGGACTCCGATTATGATCAAGCCATACAGTTGGCGGCACGCAAACACGACCTTACGGGCATTCGCCTTTTTGACCCGATGGAAGCCAAACTTCCTGCTGCAGGATTACTCTATATGAAAGATGCGGAATCAGGAATTCACAAATGGATTAATAGCTCCTCAAAAAGCGTTCGTACGGCATATGCGCTTGCGCATCGCAAAACCGCAGACTATTTCAGTGGTCAATTTACCCGACATGGCGCAGGAGCCATTTCATGCGCTACGGACGAAAGCTATGTCAAAAAACTGCTAACCTATTTTAAAAGCCGTGGATAGAGTGTTACGCATTTTGGTTTTGATTTTTGGCGCTACTTGGGCAGTGGCACAAACACAGGTATCGCTTAGTGCCGATACCCTAAACGTAAAACTCGCCGAGCAAATCAATGTACAAATTTCGGTTACAACAGATAAAAACCCACAAATACAATTTCCACCACTGCAAACCTTTATGCCTTTTGAGGTGATAGACACCACAGCGGTTGACACATTGGTTTCGAATAAAATCCAAACCTTTACCAAAACCTATGCGGTTATTCATTTTGACACCGGACAGGTTACGTTGCCGGCTCAAAAAGTAGTCGTTGATGGCAATTTGTTTACCACAGATTCGCTACAAATTCGGGTAAACGATGTTGCCGTGGATACCTTGCAACAACCCCTTTTCCCCATCAAGACCATTTTGCCGATGGCAAAAAACACCACAGGGTGGTGGAAGCCCTACGTATATGCCTTTTTGATTTGCCTACTTCTTGCCTTGGCGTATTTTTTGATATCCAAAACACAACAACGTATTCGTTTAAGCCGCCAGAAACTACCTCCATTTGAGCGTGCTATACAAGCCTTGCAAGCCCTTGAAAACAAGCAGTTAGACAAACAGGAAGAGTACAAAAGCTACTATTCTGAAATAACAGATATTGTAAAAAATTATTTGGAAGATGAAGCGCATATCGATGCTTTAGAAAGCACATCGGACGAACTGTTGGCAAAACTGGAATTGCTTCGTGACACCGGAAATTTGGATTTATCATCAGAAACCATAGACCACCTAAAAGAAGTATTACGCACTGCCGATTTGGTAAAGTTTGCCCGTGCAATGCCCGAAGAACGGTTAGCACGTGTTGACAGAACCAAAATTGAAGCAGTAGTCAAAGAAACCCAAGCAGCACTTCCTGAACCAACAGAGGAGGAGCGTCTCAAAAATGAAGCCTATGCACGAATGCGGCGCAAGCAACAACAACGAAAACGCCTGCAAATAGCAGGACTTTCTGTGCTGGGGGTGTTAGTGATTGCCGCTACTGTTATGATTATAAATTACGGCGCAGTGCAAGCAAAAGACCGTGTTTTTGGACATCCAACTTTGGCTTGGCTAGAACAAGATTGGATTACAAGCAGCTATGGCATTTCCGAAATGCAGCTAAAAACGCCAGATGTTTTGGGACGTAAGGCCTTATCAAACCGATTGCATCAACAGTTTGTATTGGGCAGTTTAGACGATGCTTTTTTGATAGTGATATACATGGAACACACCAAATCCAAAGAAGAACAAACCATTGATTTACAGCAAAAAGTGGACAAAGTGATAGGGTACTTTGACAGCATGGGCGCAACAAATATCTTCCAAAAACAAAATGATTATACCACCACTTCAGGGATAGAGGGCATTGTTGCTTCGGGGTCGTTTGATTGGACTAAAGAAAACGGTAAGTCGCAACGAAAAACATACGAAGTATATCACTTCACAGAGAACAAAGGCTTTCAGCAACTCCAATTGGTTTACGACCGCGAAGACCTCTACGCCAAAGAACTCATTGAGCGTATTTTAGGCAGTGTTCAATTTAAAACCGAAACCCCATGACGGAATATACATTTGCCAATCCTGAATTTTTCTGGGGACTATTGGGTATCCCTCTGCTTGTGGCGTGGCATATTTTATCGCGAAAAAAACAAGTGGCGCATGTGCTAAGTCCAAACGTGAAAGCGTTTACCAAATCAGGAAGATTGCCCAAATGGCAACCTATTTTGGTAGTCCTACGCATGTTGGCAATTGCGCTTATTGTAGTAGCACTGGCACGTCCACAAACGCAAGATGTAAGCACCCAAACCAAAACCAACAAGGGGATTGATATTGTGATGGCAATCGATGTTTCGTCGAGTATGCTTGCCCGAGATTTAAAACCCAACCGTTTGTCTGCACTAAAAAAAGTGGCTGCAGATTTTATTGCCAAACGCACTTCAGACCGCATTGGATTGGTGGTGTATGCAGGCGAAAGTTATACCAAAACACCCATTACTTCTGACAAAGCTCTTGTGGTAGACGTACTTGGCAAAGTAAGTTATGACGGCGTGATTAATGACGGCACGGCTATTGGCATGGGGCTTGCCACGGCAGTAAACCGATTGCGTGACAGCAAAGCCAAAAGCAAAGTCATTATTTTATTGACAGACGGTGTAAACAACACAGGTTTTGTGGATCCAAAAACCGCCGCTGGGTTGGCAAGTTCGTTTGGAATAAAAACGTACACCATTGGGTTGGGAAGCAACGGCAGCGCAGCTGCGCCAGTTGCCCTTAGACCAGACGGCTCTTTTGTGTATCAGCTTACCAAAGTCGAAATTGACGAAGAATTATTAAAGTCGATTGCAACTGAAACGGGAGGAAGTTACTATCGAGCTACGGACAACAAAAAATTAGAAGCCATCTACAAAGAAATTGATAAGCTGGAGCGCACAGAAGTGGAGGAAATTCGCTATACCAAATACCACGAACAGTTTCGTTGGTTTGTTTTATGGGCAATTGCTGCGCTCTTGTTGGAATGGATATTACGTCACACCCTATTTAAATCGGCAATGGCATGATACAGTACGAGCAAACGACATATTTTTATTTGCTGTTGGTAATCCCTGTTTTAGCACTTGGATACGCCCTATTTACCCTATGGAAAAAACGCGTTCAGCAGTCGTTTGCTTCATCTGAGATGTTGGCGCATATTGCGCCCGAACGTTCATTTTTTAAAGGCTGGGCAAAACAAGTATTGTTGTGGCTGGGATTGGCATTTATTTGTTTGGGATTGGTCAATCCGCAAATAGGCACAGAGTTAGAAACCGTAAAGCGCGAAGGGGTAGATTTGGTGTTTGCGATAGATGTGTCTAAAAGTATGCTGGCAGAAGATATTGCGCCAAACCGATTGGAAAAAGCCAAACGATTGGCAAGCGAACTCATCAACCAATTGGTTAGCGATCGTGTGGGGATTATTGCCTATGCCTCGTCGGCGATTCCACATTTACCCATCACTACAGACTACGCTGCTGCACGTATGTTTTTGACGTCCTTAGACACCAATATGATTTCCTCGCAAGGAACAGCCATTTCGGCAGCTACACGATTGGCAGAAACCTATTTTGACGATGAAAATCAAACCAACCGAGTGGTTTGTATCATCTCTGATGGGGAAGATCACGGCGAAGATGCGTTGGTTGCTGCCAAGCAAGCTGCTGCGCAAGGGATTACCTTTTTTACGGTAGTTGTTGGCACAGAAAAAGGTTCTGTTATCCCTGTAAAACAAGGGAATGCAGTATCCTACAAAAAAGATGCTGATGGCGAAGTAGTAATTACCAAAAGCGACTTTAATCAGATGAAATCCATAGCCGAAGAAACCGACGGACTATTTTTAGACGGCAGCAACACCGATGCCGTAGTAACGGCTATTATTGACCGCTTAAAAGAAATGGACAAACAAGAATTTGAAGCCAAACAATTTGTTAAATTCAAAGATCAATTTCAATGGTTTTTGGGAATTGGCTTATTTTTGATAGTGCTGGACGGATTTTTATTTTTCCGAAAAACCCAATGGCTAAAAAATCTAAATCTATTTCATGATGCGTAAGGTGCTTTGTATTGTTTTTTGGCTTCCGCTAATGGTTGCTGCGCAAGATGAAACGCGTATACAGCAAGCAGAGAATTTTATTTTTGATGGCAACGAAGCCTTTGATGCGCTGAATGGCGTTGAGGCAGAAAAAAATTACCGTCGTGCTGTGGCAACAGGCACAAAAACCGATATAGCACGTTACAATATGGGGGCTACCCTGCAGCAAGACAATTATGTTGATGAGGCGCTGCGCGCCTATGCCGATGTAGCAAAAACCACCAAAGAACGCCCAAACAAACACCGTACCTTCCACAATATTGGCAATGCCTTGATGCAAGTAAAAGATTATAAAGGTGCTGTAGAAGCTTATAAAAATGCGCTGCGAAACAATCCCAACGATGATGAAACGCGCTATAATTATGCGTTAGCTAAAAAAATGCTGGAGGACAACAATCAAAATCAAGACCAAAACGACGACCAAAAAGACAATCAAGACCAAAAGGATAATCAAGATCAGCAAAACGATCAAAACCAAGATAAAGAGGGCGATAAGGATAAAGAACAAGAAGGCGAAAACCAGGAAGACAACAAAGATCAGTCTGGCGAAGAGGGCGACAACGAAAAGGACGAAAAAGAATCGGACAAAAATGACTCTCAAGACCAGCAAGGCGACAATGAGAAAGAGCAGCAGCCACAAGCACGCCCTGCGCAATTATCGCCACAACAGGTTCAGAATTTGCTGGAAGCCATGAACAATGAGGAGAAAAAAGTACAAGACAAAGTGAATGCCAAAAAAGCAAAAGCGGTTGGCACAAAAAATAAAAAAGATTGGTAATGAACAAAAAAGGCATTTGGTGTTTGTTGCTTGTCTTGGCGGTTACGTCAAGGCTTTTTGGGCAGGTTACGTTTGAAGCTACTGTTAGCAAAAACGAACTTGGTATCAACGAGCGTCTTCGTGTGGAGTTTACCATGAATACGGATGGCGACAATTTTCAACCGCCCTCTTTCGATGGCTTTCGTGTTGTTGCAGGACCGAATCAGTCGGTGAGCAATATGTTTGTAAACGGCAAGCGATCGTTCTCCAAAAGCTACACCTATTTTTTGACACCCCTAAAAAAGGGCACCACAAATATTGGTCAGGCGTCTATAGAAATTGACGGAAATATCTATAAGACTAGCCCCGTAAAAGTGGTGGTAAAAGATGCCGTGGAACTGCCTAAAAACCCCAATGACCCAAACTACATCGCCTCACAGAATGTACATTTAGTGGCCGAATTATCTAAAAGCAGGGTATATATCAATGAACCGGTAACAGTGGTGTACAAACTCTATTTTGGCGGTAAGGTAAGACCTTCTGATGTTAGTCCCATCGACATGCCCGAATACAAAGACTTTTGGTCGCAAGATATTCCATCAAGGCGGACTATTGATAGAGAAATGTACAAGGGCAAATTATACAATTTTGTGGCGTGGCAACAAACCGTTTTGTATCCGCAGCGTGCAGGCAAACTCCCCATTGCTCCGCTTACGCTAGATGTGCAGTTAGACGTTCCCACCAATCGCCGCGACTTTTTTGGGAATGAAATTTACACCCAAGTGTCACGCACCATCACCGCAGGAAAACGAACCCTAAACGTCTTGCCGTTTCCAGAAGAGGGGAAACCAAACACGTTTAACGGTGCCGTAGGAACATTTGAATTAGAGGTAAAAACTTCAAAAAATGCGCTTAATGCTTCGGAGTCGTTACAAGCTACGGTACAAGTGACAGGAAAAGGAAACTTGAAGCTGTTTTCACTTCCCGAATTGGTTACGCCAAGTGCCCTTGAACGTTACGACCCAGAGCACAACGAGCAAGTGAACACCACTTTGAGTGGGATGCGCGGAAACATTCAAGACACCTATACCTTAGTGCCGCAGTTTCAAGGAAAATATCCCATTCCACCTGTGCGGTTTTCGTACTTTGACCCAAGCAGTAAATCCTATAAAACGCTAACTTCTGAAGAAGTTGTTATAGACGTAATTGAAGGACCAAAATCTGTCGGCACAGTAGCGTCAAACACTTCCACAGCTACGGCAGTTGAAGTCCCCGCAATTTCCAATGCGTTTCAATTCATAGCACAACGCGCAAGCTTTAAATCCATAGTACAACCCCCTTTTCTAGGAAGTACGATATTTTATGTGTTGTTGCTATTGCCTGTTTTGCTGTTGGTAATATACCTAGCGTTGCGCAAACGTACTCCTGATGCTGCCCTAGTGGCGCAACGTCATAAAGCCAAATTGGTAAAAAAATACTTAGGCAAAGCAAAACGCAATATGTCAGATGCTACAGATTTTTATGTGGCATTAGAGGCTGCTCTTCACAATTATGTGAAAGCCCGCTTGCATATTCAAACCGCCGATTTTAGTAAGGAAAAAATGGAAAATTTACTCACCGAAAAAGGCGTCGACACCCAAACCGTTGCGCTATTTATTCGGGTACTAACCAATTGTGAGTTTGCCCGATATACGCCGAGTTCAAGAAGTAGTATGGAGCAAGACTATGCCACCGCTGTGGAAGCGATAACCCAAATGGACAAACAATTTTAATCATGAGAACAATTTCACTTTTTGTACTTTTTTCGTGTGTTGTGTGTGTTGGGCAGTCGCCCGAAGATTTGTTTCGCGAAGGGAACAACGCCTACAATCAAGGTGAATATGAACGCGCCATAATATATTACGATTCCATTAGTTCGTTGGGCGTGCATGCTGCGGAGTTGTATTTTAATTTAGGCAATGCCTACTATAAGCAAAATGCCATTGCGCCTAGTATTTTAAATTACGAAAAAGCACTTTTGTTGGACGCTGATAATCCACAAGTGCGGAACAATTTGGCATTTGCCCAAAACATGACGTTAGACCGGTTTTCACCATTGCCCGAAAGTGACCTTAAAAAAACAACAGACCGCTTGTTGTTTTTGACCTCTGTTCGCGGTTGGAGTCTTGTAGTGATTTTATGCGTTTGGCTGGCGGCACTTTTCTTTTTCTTGTATATCAGAGCTATAAAAAGTGGCGTAAAGCGATTGTTTTTTACTGGTTTTATTATCGCTGCATTTACTGCTGTATTTGCATTGTTTGTTGCGCTGCAGCAAAAAAGCATCGTGCAAAACACACACCCTGCAATTGTTTTTGCAAAAGAAGAATCCTTAAGAGCCGAACCTAACCTAAGATCAGAAGTGTTGCTTACTATTCATGAGGGAGCAAAGGTTTTTGTACAAGAACAGGTTGAAGATTGGGTAAAGGTAAAACTGACAAATGGTGCTATTGGCTGGATTCCAAAGACTAGTATTCAGCACATTAGCGTTGTTGCAAAATAGGCGGGATTTCGTCTAAGGGATTTTTTTCTGTATTGATTTGTTCAAACAAATAAGCACCTAAATTTTGAAGTGGCTCAAAGAACAAGGAACCTTTGGTGACTTCTTCTGGCAAAAAAGGGACAAAGACGTTAATTTGACCCAAAATCCATATCAATACACCACAAATAACCAACCACTTGCACGCTCCAAAAAGGGCGCCCAATAGGCGGTTTAGAAAGCCAAGCAAAATCACTTTTGCAAGTTTTGTGAGGAGCTTTCCAATCCATGCCACGCCAATAATAATACCAACAAACGTAAGTGCAAACGCCAAAAGCGGTAGGTATTCCCACTCCAAATATGTTGCTAATAAATCTGCTGTAAAACTCGAAAAATGAAGTGCTCCAAAAACACCTAGCACCAACGCCAACAACGAGGCGATTTCTACAAAAAACCCACGAAATGCACCACGAACAAGTCCGTAGAAGAGCAAACACACAACAGCAAGGTCGATATAATTGAGCGGCATAGTACAAATGTACGCATAGATTTAATGCCGATGGCGGTACTATGGACGGAATGTGTATTTTTGCCTCCATGATAGATAGTATCAAAGTACATATTGCTGATGTAGCGGTTTTTGAGGCGACTTCCGCTGATGAAGTGGAACAGTTTCGTATTGCCTATTTGGGTAAAAAAGGACATATCACCAAGCTTTTCGCCGATTTTAGAAACGTTCCTAACGAACAAAAAAAAGAATACGGGCAATTGCTAAATCAACTAAAAACCGAAGCGCAAGCAAAGGTAAATGAACTGCAAGCAGCCCTTGGCGGAAAAGGAAAAACCAAAGGTGCTTTAGACGATATTTCACGCCCGGGGCAACCCATTCCGTTGGGTGCACGTCACCCCATCAGTATTGTTCGCGATAAGGTAATCGATGTATTTAGTCGTATTGGATACGGACTTTCGTCTGGACCAGAAGTTGAGGACGATTGGCATAACTTCACTGCGCTTAATTTGCCCGAGCATCACCCTGCACGTGACATGCAAGACACCTTTTTTGTACAAACAAAACCAGATGTGATGCTGCGCACACACACGTCTTCTGTTCAAGTGCGTCATATGGAAAGCAACCAGCCGCCCATTCGGATTTTGTCGCCCGGGCGAGTGTTTCGAAACGAAGCCATTTCGGCACGTTCACACTGTGTGTTTCACCAAATAGAAGGATTGTATATTGACAAAAACGTGTCTTTTGCCGACTTAAAGCAAACACTACTATATTTTACAAAAGCTATTTTTGGCACCGCTGAAATCCGCCTTCGCCCATCCTATTTTCCGTTTACAGAACCAAGTGCAGAGGTTGATATTTATTGGGGATTAGAAACCGAAGCAGATTATCGTATTACCAAAGGAACAGGGTGGCTCGAAATTATGGGTTGCGGCATGGTAGATCCAAACGTGCTTACGAATTGCGACATTGATTCAGAAGAATTTTCGGGCTTTGCGTTTGGTATGGGACTAGAACGCATGGCAATGCTCCTGTATCAAATAGAAGATATTCGTAAGTTCTACGAAAACGATGTGCGATTTTTAAAGCAGTTTACCTCAGCTAGTTAAGCACCAGACTCAGCGCCTTCATTTTTTTCTTCGCAGATTCCTTCTCGTAAAGCACCTGATAGACGCAATGCATTATGGGGTATTTTCCACTAAAAGATTCGCTTAACTCGTAAGCAGTTTTGGCACCGCAATAGCCCTCGGCAACCATGGTCATTTCCACAAGTGCAGCTTTTACGGTATAGCCTTTGCCAATCATGTTTCCAAGCATTCGGTTTCGACTAAAAATGGAGTAGGCAGTAACCAACAAATCGCCCAGATAGGCGGATTTGTTGATGTTTCTTTTTTTGTTGTCAACGTGCTTGATATAGCGTTTCATCTCCCGCATAGCGTTGCTAATGAGTACACTAATAAAATTATCGCCATAGCCCAATCCGTGCGCCATGCCTACAGCAATGGCATACACATTTTTGAGTGTGGCAGCATATTCTGTTCCCACAACGTCGTCCGAAGTTTCCGTGCGAATGTAGTTGCAGTCAAGTTTGGACTTCATCTGCTTTGCCAACAAAATATTGGTACTTGCCACAGTAAGATAAGAAAGTCTTTCTAGCGCAACTTCTTCGGCGTGGCAAGGTCCCGTTATGGCACCCAAGTGGGTTTCGGGGACGTTGAATTTTTCAGATAGATAACGCCCAACCAACATTTTGCGCTCAGGAACAATTCCTTTCACGGCAGAAAAAATGATTTTATTCTCAATAGATGCTGTTAGCGTTTCCAATGAACTATCCAAATAAAAAGAGGGAATGGCAATAACAAAAACATCGTATGCTAGCGAAATTTCATTCAAATTGGTATATAGGCTCAAACGTGAGGTATCAAACTCTACACTACTCAAATAGTTGGGGTTGTGTCCTTCGTGTAGCAAATGCTCATAGATGGTTTCGTTGCGCACATACCACCCCA
>JAFMFL010000119.1 GCA_017856205.1 Flavobacteriaceae bacterium | reverse complement strand
CCATGATTACAGGACCGTTATCACCGTCATAATCGTAGAAAGAAAGCAATTCGCGTACTTCCATCTCAACCAGTTCCAAAAGCTCTTCGTCATCCACCATGTCAACCTTGTTAAGGAAAACAACCATACGTGGAATACCTACTTGGCGTCCAAGAAGGATGTGCTCACGAGTCTGAGGCATAGGACCATCAGTTGCAGCAACCACTAGAATAGCACCGTCCATCTGAGCGGCACCCGTAACCATGTTCTTAACATAATCCGCGTGACCTGGACAATCTACGTGTGCGTAGTGACGATTGGCTGTAGAATACTCTACGTGCGAGGTGTTAATAGTAATTCCGCGCTCTTTCTCTTCTGGAGCATTGTCGATAGAGTCAAAGCTTCTCATTTCTGAAAGGCCTGCCTTCGCCAACACAGTAGTAATTGCAGCGGTAAGTGTAGTTTTACCGTGGTCAACGTGCCCAATAGTACCAATATTTAAGTGGGGTTTTGACCGGTCAAATGTTTCCTTTGCCATTGTTAATGAATTTAATCTTAGTTTATATTAGTGTATAATCTTAAAAAACACATACTCTCCTCTTAAGAGCGCAGTGCTGTAATAATTCTTTTATTTGAGCCAATGACGGGATTTGAACCCGTGACCTCTTCCTTACCAAGGAAACGCTCTACCCCTGAGCTACACCGGCCTAATGTTTCCTTTAAAGCAAGAGCATTAAAACTCTTTATAATATTTTGAGCGGGAGACCGGGTTCGAACCGGCGACATTCAGCTTGGAAGGCTGACGCTCTACCAACTGAGCTACTCCCGCATTTCGTCTACATTAGACGTATATTTCATTATTTCAAATTGTGGGGAGAGCAGGATTCGAACCTGCGAAGGTAAAAACCAACAGATTTACAGTCTGTCCTCGTTGGCCGCTTGAGTATCTCCCCGTATTACAAAGAACATCATTCCGAAAAATGAAAGAGAGCCGATGGAGGGACTCGAACCCACGACCTGCTGATTACAAATCAGCTGCTCTAGCCAGCTGAGCTACATCGGCTTGTGCTCCCTTATTGGAAGCGGATGCAAATGTAACAATTAATTTATTTGGCTTCAAAAAAATTAAACCCCATTTTGATACGATCGCAATTGCTTTTCTTTACTTCGAATAAGCAATCGCTCTAAAGCGCTAGAAGCAGCATCTATGGCTTCTTCAAATGTGTTACTTTTCTTTTTAACTATAAGTGTATCGCCGGGTATTTGAACTTTGATTTCCACTTGTTTACCACGACTGTGCGCTGATTTTTCAAGTTTCATATACAGGTCTGTTGACAAGATTTTGTCGTAATAGTGTTGGTATTTATCAATGCGTTTGGCGATAAATTTTTTGAGGTTTGATTTTAATGAGAAGTTAATTGCTTGAATAGTAAGTCGCATATTTATAATGAGTTTTAAAGTTAAAAATGGGCGAACTTGGCGCGAGGACACTTACTTTTTTGCTCTAGGGTGTGCAGCGCGATAGGCGTCTTGCACTTTGGGGAGCTGAACTTTGGTGTACTCTTGAGTTGCAGCCAAGCTTTCGTGGCCAAGAATTTCCTTGACTACGTTAATGTCGGCACCTGCATCTAACATATGTGTCGCAAAACTGTGTCGCAGCACATGAGGTGAGGTGTGTATCTTACTAGATACTCCTCTAAAATACAATTTTATTAGCCTATATACAAATGAAGGGTAGGTTTTTTTACCCTTATCAGTGACCAACAAAAAATCATGTTTCGTAGCTTTTTCGTTATCCTTTCGCTGCTCACAATACGATTTTAATGTTGTTATTAATGAGGGCAGCATTGGTACTAGTCGCTCTTTATTACGCTTACCTAAAACACGCAACTGCTGCTGCGCCCAATCGATGTCAGAAACTCGCAAACCAATAAGCTCTGCTTGACGCATACCCGTGCTGTACAACAACTCTATGGCTGTGGCATCCCTAAGCCCCGAAAACGTTGATCGGTCAATTTGTCGTATGGCATAATCTACTTCTGACTCACTAAATGGAACAATAAATGATTTTTTGGCTTTTATGGATTTATGCTGTGCAAGTGGGTGTGTGTCTATTGCTCCAATGGTACGCAAATAGGTGTAAAAGGAATTCAGCGTAACACATTTTCTGTTGATACTTCGCATAGACAAACCACGTTGCGATAAGGAAATGACAAAATCTCTAACCATAGCATAATGAACTTCAGTCAGATTTTTAAGCTGATAGTTCGTACTACAGTGCAACATAAAATCATACAAATCTTTGCGATAAGCACGAATTGTGTGTGCAGAGTAATTTTTTTCAGCCGTTAGATAACGAAGAAAAGCAGAGACATTGTCCATAAGGACAAGATAAGAAAAGAAAAATTAATTTTCTTCTTGGTCGCGGAGGCGCTGGATATAGGAAGCCTTTTGAATTTGAGCGCGTCTAGAAACGGAAGGTTTCGTAAACGTCTGGCGGTCACGTAGCTGACGCATGGTTCCTGTTTTATCAAACTTACGTTTGAAACGCTTTAACGCGCGATCGATATTTTCACCGTCTTTGATTGGAATTATTAACATGAACCGTACCTCCTTTCTTTAAAATTAGGCTGCAAATATAGCAGTAATTTTTAATAACCTACAAGGACTATTTTAAAATTTGTTTGGCAATCACT
>JAFMFL010000038.1 GCA_017856205.1 Flavobacteriaceae bacterium | reverse complement strand
CTTATCTCCATAAAAAAATTTCACAGTTTATTTTCGCAAGAGGCGGATCAGATAACTTTTTTATCTGATGAAAACATCAACAAAAAATACTACAAAGATGTTGTCATGACTCCTTCCATGGCGGTGGCGTTAAGTCAAATTTTGCAACACCAACCCAATGCACTAATGAGTAGGTTGTATTTAAAAGGTAAAGTATATGAATTATTGAGTTTGTATTTTAACCCTACAGAGGCTACAGACGTAGCAGAGTGCCCTTTTTTGGTAGATGAAGAAAATGTAAGAAAAATCAGAAACGCCAAACAAATTATGCTAAGGCGCATGACAAATCCACCAAGCTTACAAGAACTGGCAGACGAAATTGGGCTTAGCCTCAAGAAACTAAAAGAGGGCTTTAAGCAGCTTTATGGAAGTACCGTGTATCAGTTTGTTTTGGATCACAAAATGAATTATGCACGTCAACTTTTGGGCTCTGGATCATATAACGTAAACGAGGTTGCCTTGCAGCTTGGCTACAGCAATTCAAGCCACTTTATTGACGCCTTTAAAAAGAAGTTTGGAACAACGCCCAAAAAATACCTTTTGTCTGTATCTTCGTAACGAAAAATTAAGCTATGAAAGGAGTACTATTGGTGAATTTGGGTTCACCGCAAAGTCCTACTGCTAAGGACGTTAAACCCTATTTGGAAGAGTTTTTAATGGACGAGCGCGTCATAGACGTTCCCAAGTGGTTTCGTATGTTTTTAGTCAAAGGAATAATTTTAAAAACCCGACCCAAACGATCGGCTAAAGCGTACCAAAAAATTTGGTGGGAAGAAGGCTCGCCGCTAATTGTACTTTCTGAACGACTTCAAAAAAAAGTAGCTAAAAAAACCTCGGTACCCATTGCATTGGCAATGCGCTATGGACAACCTTCTATTGCATCTGGCTTGGAAGAATTGCACCAAAAAGGGGTTGATGAGGTATTGCTTATTCCGCTTTATCCGCAACACGCCATGGCAACGACCGAAACCATTTTGGTTTTGGCAGAAGAAATTCGGGCAAAGCAATTTCCAAATATGGCATTTACGCATCTGCCTGCTTTTTATCATCACCCTGATTATATTCGTGTGCTGTCGCATTCTATTCAAGAATATCTACAAGACAAGCCCTGGGAGCATTTGTTGTTTTCGTATCATGGTGTTCCAGAGCGTCATATACGCAAATCGGATGTAACCAAATCACATTGTAAAATTGATGGACAATGTTGTCAAACCAAATCGGAGGCGCACGCATATTGCTATCGCCATCAGTGCTATGAAACCACTCGGCAAGTTGCCGAATACTTGGAGTTGCGCCCGGGAAGTTACTCTACATCGTTTCAATCTAGATTAGCCGGCGATAAGTGGTTACGCCCTTATACAGATAAGACAGTAGAAAATTTTGCAAAAAATGGCACCAAGCAAATGGCGGTAGTAACACCAGCCTTTATTTCTGATTGTTTAGAAACGTTAGAGGAAATTGGCATGGAAGCCAAAGAGGATTTCGAAGAAAAAGGTGGCGAGGAAATGCACGTAGTGCCTTGCATCAACGACCGTGACGATTGGGTAAATGTTCTTAGTCGTTGGATTGATGAATGGGCAACAGCATCATAGCTTAAAAAAATGTACCTTTAGGTCAATTGTTTGCACGTGGAAGCCTATAACTACATAAAAGCCCTGCACCTGATTTTTGTGATTACCTATTTTGCGGGGTTGTTCTATATTCCAAGACTTATGGTGTACCAAGTTGAAGCCGCAGCGCGACCCAAAAACGAAGCCGATATATTATTGCCGCAATTGCAATTGATGATGCGGAGGCTATGGGTTATTATTACGGTGCCATCAGGGATTTTGGCGACGCTTTTTGCGGTGTGGTTGTTGGTGTTGATGCCCATTTGGCTCGCCCAACCATGGATGTGGGTAAAGCTAGTTTTTGTGGGGTTATTGCTTTTGTATCATGCTAAAACCCATAGTCTATACAAAGAATTTTTGCTTGGCGAACATCGTTATAGTGCTACTTTTTTTCGCGTTTGGAATGAGGGTGCTACGCTGATTCTGTTTGCGGTGGTATTCCTTGCCATACTCAAAAACAGCGTACATTGGGTTTTTGGACTCATCGGTTTGGCGGGTTTAGCGTTGCTGCTGATGTTTGGAATCCGCCTTTACAAACGCTACCGAACCCCAAAACTGTAGCCTTATGCGGTTGCTATCTCTTCGCGCACGTATCTTTACTGCTCTAATTTTTTTGGTAGTTGTTGCCTCGTTGCTCATTGCTGGCGTTACCATTTTTCAGTATAGTGAACAGTCCAACGCCTATCACGAACAACGCCTAGAGCGTAAAGAAAATCAGCTAAAAAAACGGATTACGTATTTACTTCAAGATGCTGCCACTAAAGTTACCCCAGAAAATCTAAGCACCATTTTTGAACCTCATAAGCAGCAAACGGCAGACGTGCTAAACATCAACTTTAGAATATATAGCCTTTCGGGGGTATTGATGTCGTCCACGCAGCTGATGGAAGCTGCTCCTGTTCAAGTACTTCCCAAAACACTTTTGGACCAATTGCAAGCCAAGCCCTCTGAGCGACTTATTGACTTTAGCACTACAGATGGCATTCGAATGCGCTCCTCCTATTTTTTTATTTTTGACAATAAGGATTTGCCTCTCGCCATTTTAAATGTGCCGTATTTCGATGACGATTCGCTCAGTTCTTTAGAACTAAATGCCTTTCTATTTCGCTTGGTGCAGGTGTATGTGATTATGCTGATAATTGCTATTATTTTAGCTTTTATTGTATCGTCCTATATAACGCAGTCTCTCGAAACCATTAGCGTAAAACTCAATCAAACCAAACTTGCCAAATCAAACACCAAAATTGAATTGACCAAAGCAAGTAAGGAAATTTCGGCTTTGGTAGAAGCCTATAATCACATGGTAGATGAATTGGAGCAAAGTGCTGTAAAACTTGCCAAATCGCAGCGCGAAGTGGCGTGGAGGGAGATGGCAAAACAGGTTGCACACGAAATCAAAAACCCACTAACGCCCATGCGGTTGAGCATTCAGCATTTTGAGCAACAGGTAGCCAAAGGATCTTCGGAGTGGAAAACGCAAGTGCACGAATTTAGCCAAACCCTGATTCAGCAAATTGATACCATGTCAGCGATTGCTTCGGCATTTTCGCAGTTTGCAGCCATGCCTACTGGACAATCGGAGCGATTAAACGTAACGGCAACCGTTCAGCGCGCATTGGAATTGTATAAAGATGCGCCTATTGCTTTGGATATCGATAAAACGTATTATGCGCAACTTGATACTACACAATTGGTTCGGATTGTAAATAATTTGATGAGCAATGCCATTGAAGCGTGCACGGAGGCGAGTAAGCCAAGCATACTTGTAAGTCTTTTTGGAGATAAAAAATGGGTTTATTTGTCTGTAGAAGACAACGGAAAAGGCATTTCCGAAGCACTTCAGGAGCGCATTTTTGAGCCAACATTTACCACCAAAACAAGTGGTATGGGACTTGGATTGAGCATGGTAAAATCGATTGTGGAAACCTATGGCGGCGCAGTAAAATTTGAGTCAAATCCCGATGTGGCTACACGATTTGAAGTACGCTTTCCACGTATAGATTAAGGCAGCACAGAAGCCTTAATTTGTTCTTCCAACTGACGCAATGTATCTGCAATACCCTCTTTTGGAATGGCAATGGGAGAATGTACTTTTAGCACCATTTTTGTGCCAATTCCCAGTGGGAATGATCCATGTCGGGAAATTTTCCATGAATGATTTATGGTAACCCCCAACAGTTTTGCATTTGGCATAACCTCAACGAGCTGCATCAAGCCAGCGTATCGAAATGGGCGAGGCTCATGGTTTCTGCTTCGGGTTCCTTCAGGAAAAATTACGGCGCTTCGATGCGTTGCGGCAAGGCGTTCTCCAAACGCTTTGATTTTTTCTAGTGCTTGTTTTGGATTTTTTCT
This sequence comes from Flavobacteriaceae bacterium, assembly GCA_017856205.1. Classification (GTDB taxonomy): domain Bacteria; phylum Bacteroidota; class Bacteroidia; order Flavobacteriales; family Flavobacteriaceae; genus UBA7446. The sequence continues at coordinate 8,261 of JAFMFL010000038.1, read as the reverse complement.
ATCGATGAGCACCGAGCCGCCATTCCTTAGATTAAAGGAAATACTGGGAATTCCTTTTCCGAGTTCTTTTTTTCCTACAAATTTCGGGTGCACTTTTCTAAAATACCAAATGAGTGGCGGGATGTCATAGGTGCTTTGGTGGTTGGCAACAATAATATATGATTGATTTTTTTCTAAGGCAAAAGGCATATCAAAAACAAAACGAGTACCAATTAGATTGAGGCCTCTTAAAAGAAGGAAATTAAGGATATCTACACAAATTTTATGTGCCTGATAACCAAACAAATAGGTAATACGTTGCAGCCCGTCAAACAGTAAAAGAATACTGCCAAAAACGGGGTAGTACAATGCGCTAAGCGGATAAGAAAGGAGCTTAGCCATGATACAATTTAGCAGTGTGTGTTATATGCTTCTTTAAGGTTTTCTGCAATAAGTTCAGCAGGACGCCCTTCAATGTGATGCCGTTCTAACATATGTACCAATTCGCCATCTTTAAAAAGGGCAATACTTGGCGATGATGGTGGAAAAGGAACCATTTGGCTTCGCGCTTCGGCGGTAGCCTCTTGGTCAACACCTGCAAAAACAGTAACGAGTTGTTCAGGTGATTTATCGTTGGCAAGTGACATACGTGCGCCTGGGCGTGCATTAGCAGCAGCACATCCGCAAACCGAATTGACAACTACAAGTGTGGTGCCGCTTTTGCTTAGTGCCGAAGCTACGCTTTCGGCGGTGGTACATTGGGTAAAGCCAACGGCAGTTAGCTCGTCGCGCATGGGTTGAACAATTTCAGCAGGATACATAGCATTAATTTTAGAGTACAAAGATAGGGAAGCTAGTGGATTTATGCACGTTCGCAATACACCATATAATAACGGGGCGTGATGTAGCGTAATAGTGGGCGAATGCCAATTTTTTTATAATTGGGAGATGCCCAAAGCATACTATCTTTTACTTCCCAACCACTTTTTTCCAGTAAAAAATCAAATTGCTTTTGTTCAAACTCATGATAATGCTTGTCCCAATCGTCGTTGGCATTCCAATAGGCAGATGCAAACCATAGCTTTAGTGGCACAGAAGCAATCAGTTTGTTACACTTTATTTGGCTTAATATATTGAACGGCGCCAACATATGTTCAAAAATCTCAAAAGCAGTAACACAATCTGCATCAGTATTGAGATAGGTATGGTAATCGGTATCTAAGTTTTCTCCTTTGGTGTTTTTAACACTAAAACCAGCAGCAGCTAAAAAGGCTGAAAGTGCATTGGGGGTTCCCAAGTCTAGCAAAGAGGCGTTTTTTGGCAAGTGCTTTGTTATAAAGTCACATGTTCTGTTAAATCTACGGGTTTCTGGAGTGGACATTTTATGGATTAAATTTGTGCTAAAGTAAATGAAATCCACCTAAAATCCTTCGTACTTTTGCACGATGCGATGGTTATTAGCTTTTATAGGCTATATGGTGTTTCGGTTTCCGGGGGCACTGTTGGGCTTTTTTTTGGGAACGCTTTTAGAGGTAGGGAGTAGAGGACAAATTAGAACTTCTTTTCAAACCACACGAGTTTCTGCACAGGAGTTTGAACTTCGTTTGTTGGCATTGGCAAGCATGGTTATCAAAGCCGACGGCAAAACCACACAGTCCGAGCTGGACTATGTACGCGCTCAGTTTGTACAGTTTTTTGGAAAAGATCGGGCAAACGAGATATTTAGAATTTACAATGCCGAGTTTAAAAAATCGGGAGTTACGGCAATGGAAATTGGGCAGTTTTTAGTAACGCGTACCCGTTACGAAGCACGCTTACAAATGCTCGACTTTTTGTTTCGCATTGCCAAAGCCGACGGAAAGGTATCCCCCGTAGAAGTTGAAAAGCTCAGCGAAATTGCAGGATATATGCGCATAAGCGCAGCAGATTTTAATAGCATCAAAGCTATGTTTGTTGCTCAAACCGACAGCGCATACACCATTTTAGAAGTATCTAAGTCTTCGACAGATACAGAAATTAAGAGGGCATATCGAGATTTGGTTAAAAAACACCATCCCGATAGAGTTCGTAACTTAGGGCCTGCAGCCGAAAAGGCGGCCAAAGAAAAGTTTCAGCGCATACAACAAGCGTATGAAGCCATCAAAAACGAACGTGGATTTTAATACTTATGGACGATTTTCTTTTTTACACTAAACTTGGGTTAAACCACATTTTAGATCCCAACGCCTACGATCACCTCCTGTTTTTGGTGGTGCTTACCTTACCCTATTTATACAAACAATTACGTCAATTGGTGCTTTTGGTCACCGTTTTTACCATAGGACATACTGTTTCGCTTTGGGCGGCATCGGCGGGCATTGTGCGTATTTCGCCATCGTGGATTGAGTTCCTCATTCCCATTACCATCTTGCTAACTGCCTTACATGTTTTGTATTGGAACAATGCCATTACCGCAAAATCGTCAGCGCCATTTACGCTACTAGCGGTATTTTTTGGCATCATTCACGGACTGGGATTCTCCAATTATTTTTCGATGGTTTTTGCCGATAAAGGCATTGGCTTGCCGCTTTTATATTTTACACTTGGTATTGAGGCTGCTCAAATTATAGCGGTTATTGTCGTAGTTTTTCTCAACACGGTACTGAGTCATTTGGGCGTTTCAAAACGCGATCGCTTGCTTGTGGGCAGTAGTATAATTATAGGTATTTTAGTACCGATTCTGATTTCATCTGCTAGTGCATTATGACAAAAGCCGCCAAAAAACAACTTCGATACGATAACGCCTATATGCGTATGGCAATGGAATGGGCGCAACTTTCGCATTGTGAGCGCAAAAAAGTGGGTTCCTTAATTGTGAAAGACCGCATGATTATTTCAGACGGTTATAATGGCACACCAACGGGCTTTGAAAACGAATGCGAGGACGAAGACCATTACACCAAATGGTATGTGCTTCATGCTGAGGCAAATGCCATTATGAAAGTAGCGTCTTCTACGCAGTCTTGTGCCGGCGCAACGCTCTATATTACGCTATCGCCTTGTAAAGAATGCAGCAAACTTATCCATCAAGCAGGTATAAAACGAGTAGTTTATGCCACGACCTACAAAGATTCTTCTGGATTAGATTTTTTGGAACGAGCAGGGGTTGAGTTAGTTGCTTTGCCTCAGGATTGATCCTTAATTTTCTTTTGAATTTTTAGGGCGATTTTTAAAATTACAAGCAATATAATGGCACATAAACTTGCGCCAACTCCTACAACAGCAGCAAAACTGTCGCCTTCCAAGGGCGCTTCAAAATCAATATGAAAAACATTAAAAACAAGCAGCCCAACAGCGAGTGCCAAAAAAACATAAATCAGAATTTTCATAAGCTAGTTTTAAGTAAGTTACGATAGAAAGCAAAATTTTAAACAAATATAGCTAAGTGTGTATCACAAATGCTATTAAGTATTTAGTTTAGGATAGAAATATAATTTACTTAATACGGTTAAATCTAAATAATTGTTGTAATCTTGCTTAAATTATATTTTATTTTTATGCAAGGTACTGTTAAATTTTTCAACGAGTCAAAAGGATTTGGCTTTATAACCACCGACTCAGGGGAGGATGTTTTTGTACACATTAGCGCGTTAGATGGTCTTTCAATCAACGAAGGCGACAGCGTTACATTTGAAATTGTTGATGGAAAAAGAGGCAAGGCGGCAAGCGACGTAAAACTTGCTTAACCCTTTTTTCAAAGTTTTTTCAGTATCGGAGTTTCTTTTTGAGTTACGTAAACAGTTGCTGAACATTTCCAGCAAATAGCTTTACGGCAATTGCCATAAGTACAACACCAAAAATTTTACGGATAATATTAATACCCGATTGTCCTAAAACACGCTCAATGCGTTTGGATGATTTTAATACGGTGTAAACAATTGCGATGTTGATGACAATGGCAACGATGATATTTGCAACATCATACTCTGCTCGAAGTGACAGTAACGAAGTGAGCGTTCCGGCTCCTGCAATCAGCGGAAAGGCAATCGGCACGATAGATGCCGTATCGGACGATTCATCTTTGTATAGCTGAATTCCCAAAATCATTTCAAGCGCTAAAAAGAAAATAATTAGCGCACCTGCAACCGCAAAGGAATTCACATCAATACCTATTAGCTTTAGGATACTTTCGCCTAAAAAGAGAAATCCAATCATGATGACTCCTGCTACAAGGGAGGCTTTTTCAGACTGAATATGCCCTACTTTTTGACGAAGTCCAATAATGATGGGTGTGCTGCCAATAATATCAATTACGGCAAAAAGCACCATAGTACAGGTCACGATTTCTTTCAAACTAAACATGGGTCAAAGATACTTTTTTTGTGCAATCAAAATTGTAGTTTAGTGCCATGTTCCAGTTAGGCAAAACCTTGGTTTCTGAAGCGCTTTTTGAACAAGCCTTTACGTGTGACGTATCGGCGTGCAAAGGCGCATGTTGCGTTGAGGGCGAGGCAGGAGCTCCCTTAGAATTAAACGAAATTGAACAATTGAAAGCGCATTGGCATGAGGTTAAATCTTATTTGACCCCAGAAGGAATTGCTGCGCTAGAGGCCCAAGGAGTTGCCACCCAAAACGCTTTTAAAGAATGGGAAACGCCACTTATAGACGGAAAGGCGTGTGCCTACATCAATTACGACGACAAAGGTGTTTCGCAATGTGGCATTGAACAAGCACATCGCAACGGAGACACGATATTACAGAAACCGATTTCATGTCATTTATATCCTGTTCGAGTAAAAAACTACAGTGCTTTTGTAGCTGTTAATTATCATGAATGGGCTATTTGTGCTTCGGGTTGTGATTTGGGTAAGGCGTTGAAGCGTCCGTTGTACCAATTTGTGGAAAAAGCATTGGTCAGAAAATTTGGACAAGCGTGGTATGATGCCTTGCAGCTGGCGGCTCAAGAATTTGCAGCGCAACAAAAAAAATAGCAAATGCTCTTCCCATAAGACATTTTTATAAAATGCTTTAAATCAGCGTATTATAATTTATGTTTTGGCCAAATTTTTGTAAGGAAAACCTTAGTTTTTGTTAAAAACTAAAAGGCATTGTGGAAAAGTATGCCTTTTATTTGTCCTTAATTTTTGAAACATTTGTAGGGCAATAAGCATTCCATTTAACATCTAAAAAAAAATTATGTCAGTTTCTGTAGAACCCATTTTGTCTGAAAACAAGAACCGCTTTGTTATTTTCCCTATTCAACACCATGATATTTGGGAGTGGTACAAAAAGCAAGAAGCATGTTTTTGGACGGCGGAAGAGATTGACTTACACCAAGATCTAACAGACTGGACAACAAAGCTAAACGATGATGAGCGCTATTTCGTCAAACACATTTTGGCATTTTTTGCAGCTTCGGATGGAATTGTGAACGAAAACTTAGCAGAGAACTTTGTTAATGAGGTTCAATACAGCGAAGCTAAGTTTTTCTACGGGTTTCAAATCATGATGGAGAATATCCACTCGGAAACCTATTCACTACTTATTGATACTTACGTCAAAGACGAAGCAGAAAAGAACAAACTTTTTCAAGCGATTGAAGTGTTCCCTGCCATCAAGAAAAAGGCAGACTGGGCACTTCGTTGGATAGAGTCTGATTCGTTTGCAGAGCGCCTTATTGCGTTTGCTGCAGTTGAAGGGATTTTCTTTTCAGGGGCATTTTGCTCTATTTTCTGGCTCAAAAAACGCGGATTAATGCCAGGACTAACATTTTCAAACGAATTAATTTCTCGTGACGAGGGAATGCACTGCGACTTTGCTGTTCATTTGCACAACACCCACTTGGTGAATAAAGTACCGCCAGCCCGTATTAGAGAAATTATCATCGACGCCCTAAACATCGAGCGTGAGTTTATTACCGAATCACTTCCCGTGAGTCTTATTGGAATGAATGCCAAACTGATGACACAGTACTTGGAATTTGTTACTGATCGCCTACTTCTAGAACTTGGCTTAGAAAAAGAGTTCAACGTGTCTAATCCGTTTGATTTTATGGATATGATTTCGCTTCAAGGAAAAACCAATTTCTTTGAAAAGCGCGTGTCAGAATACCAAAAAGCGGGTGTGATGAACCAAGAGAAGGAAGAAACAGAAAAGTACTCGTTCGGCGACGACTTTTAGTCTGCACCGCAAGACAGTACAAGAGTTGATTGTCTTTAGGGACTTTCAATGCATTAACTAACAAAACAACAACACTATGTATGTAGTAAAAAGAGATGGGCGCAAGGAACCCATTATGTTCGACAAAATCACTGCGCGGGTGCGCAAATTATGCTATGGACTCAACGAACTTGTAGACCCCGTTAAAGTTGCCATGCGAGTTATTGAAGGATTATATGATGGCGTAACTACTTCAGAATTAGATAGTCTTGCTGCTGAAATTGCAGCGACAATGACTACAACGCATCCCGATTATGCCCAACTTGCAGCACGCATTTCCGTTTCAAACTTGCACAAAAACACCAAAAAATCTTTTTCGGAAACAATGACGGATCTCTACGAGTATGTGAATCCACGTACCGAGAAAAAGTCACCACTGCTTTCTGATGAGGTGTATGATGTAATTCAAAAGAATGCCGATTTACTTGATTCATCCATTATCTACAACCGTGATTTTGGGTATGACTATTTTGGATTTAAAACCCTAGAGCGTTCCTATTTGCTCAAAATAAACGGCAACATTGCCGAGCGTCCACAGCATATGCTGATGCGTGTTTCTGTGGGGATTCACCCAACGGATTTAGACGCTGCTATTGAAACCTACCACCTAATGTCGAAGCGTTACTTTACGCATGCTACGCCTACACTTTTTAACTCAGGAACACCAAAGCCACAAATGTCTTCGTGTTTTTTATTAACGATGCGAGACGACAGTATTGATGGCATCTATGATACTTTAAAGCAAACGGCAAAAATTTCACAATCGGCGGGTGGTATTGGATTATCTATCCACAATGTGCGCGCTACAGGCTCATATATTGCTGGCACTAACGGTACGTCAAATGGAATAGTGCCGATGCTTCGTGTATATAACGACACAGCACGTTATGTGGACCAAGGTGGTGGAAAGCGAAAAGGCTCCTTTGCCATTTATGTAGAACCATGGCACGCCGATATTTTCGACTTTTTGGATTTGAAGAAAAACCACGGTAAAGAAGAAATGCGTGCGCGCGATTTGTTCTATGCCATGTGGATTCCGGATTTGTTCATGAAACGTGTGGAGGAAAACACCAAGTGGACGCTAATGTGCCCTAATGAGTGTCCTGGGCTTTACGACTGTCATAGCGAAGAATTTGAAACCTTATACTTAAAGTATGAATCTGAAAGCAGAGGACGTAAGACCATTAAGGCGCGCGAACTATGGGAGAAAATTTTAGAGTCACAAATTGAAACAGGCACGCCATATATGTTGTACAAAGATGCAGCGAATCGCAAGTCTAATCAGAAGAATTTGGGGACTATCCGTTCCTCAAATTTGTGTACTGAAATTATGGAGTACACCTCAAAAGATGAGGTAGCGGTGTGTAACTTGGCATCGATTGCACTTCCAATGTTTGTAAAGGATGGCGCATTTGACCATCAAGAATTGTATGACGTAACGATGCGCGTTACCAAAAACCTAAATCAGGTCATTGACCGCAATTATTATCCAGTTCCTGAAGCGGAAAACTCTAACATGCGCCACAGACCTGTAGGGCTGGGTGTGCAAGGTCTTGCCGATACGTTTATCAAACTGCGATTACCTTTTACAAGTGAAGAAGCAAAAACGCTAAACCAAGAAATTTTTGAAACTATTTATTTTGCATCGCTGACGGCGTCTAAAGAAATGGCAAAAGTTGAGGGACCTTACGAGTCTTACAAGGGGTCACCCATTTCGAAAGGAGAATTTCAGCACAACATGTGGGGAATTAAGGATGAAGAACTTAGTGGTCGTTGGGACTGGGCTGGATTACGCAACGAAATCAAAAAGCATGGTGTGCGAAATTCGCTATTGATGGCACCAATGCCTACTGCATCTACCTCACAAATTCTGGGGAATAACGAGTGCTTTGAGCCTTACACCTCAAATATTTACACGCGTCGCGTGCTGTCTGGCGAGTTTATTGTGGTAAACAAACACCTGTTGGAAGATCTTGTAAACCTTGGTCTTTGGGACGAAGACATGAAGCAAGAATTGATGCGTGCCAATGGCTCTATACAACATATAGAAACCATTCCTGCAGATATACGCGAGCTGTACAAAA
>JAFMFL010000118.1 GCA_017856205.1 Flavobacteriaceae bacterium | reverse complement strand
CTCAGTTTCAAGTGAATTTTGTCTCTCGCTACGGCGTTGACATCTGTCACACAAGTCGCTGATTTTTTTCATGTCTTTTGCCTGCACTACGGTGCCCTCAAAAATCTCAACTGTTCTGTCGGTATTGATGTAGGAGCAATCTTCAAACAAGTGATAACTTTTACCCGATTTTGTCCAATACACATAATCTAAGCCATTATTCAAGGCTTTTACACGTTCGGTTTCCTCTTGATATTGCTCTATTGAGGGCGGATTAAAATCGATGCCAACAACACTTGAAATAAGAAGTGCCAAAACTGCAATGCCTCCAATAATCTTCTTTTGTTTTGGATCTAAATTTTTATTCTTAAAAATTAAAATAACCAGTGGTAAAAAGGCAATAATACTAATGATTACCCCCAACTGATTTTGCAGAAAAAATTTGAATCTGTCCTTTTCAGATACAGGACCTAAGCGGTTTGCTTTTTTCCATAAAACCGAGCCAATAATAACAAACAACAAATCCGCAACAATAAAAATAATCAGCCAAGTAATGTTGATGGGGTCTTTTTGTAATGCTAAGATTGCTAATACTTCAAAGGCAATTGCTGCTACCCAACTGAGTACTGCAAAAATCCTCAAGTTTTTGGCTTTTTGTTTATCTATTTTTGGTTGTATTCTTTTTTCTGTTTCCAACTGATTGTCAGAAACATAGGAGGTTACTTTTTTAGACGTCTTCCTCTTTTGTGCCATTTTTATAGGGTTAATTGTAAGATTGGTTAGAAACGACTTGAGCACACCTTAATAGTGCGCAATGTTGTTATCGCTTAAATATATAGAAGTAACTAAAATGATTCTTCATCTAATAGAAATACCATAGTATTTTTTGAAGTTTTTAAGGTAGAAAATCAGTATTTAATTAAATAAATAGTTACTATACTTTGAATTTCTCTGAGATGTTAATTTTTATCACACAAACCAAAAAATAGTTACCTTTAAAAATGGAATGGAAAAAAGCCATAGAGGCCTATTCTTTTTATCTCCGTTTAGAGCAAGGACTTTCTGATAATACTATAGAAAGCTATCAATTTGATGTCAATCGTCTGGCGCGCTATTGCAAATTCTTAAAAAGAAAAAACACTCCCATTTCACTGCAAGCAGACACACTTAAGGACTTTGTGTTTCAGCTCTCAAAAGAAGTGCAGCCACAAACACAGTCAAGAATTGTTTCTGGAATCAAGGGGTTTTTTGTGTTTTTGCAACTTGAAGGGTATCGAAATGATAATCCAACACAGCTTTTAGAACTGCCAAAAATTCGCAAAACGTTTCCAGACACGTTATCAACATCAGAAGTGGACGCGCTCATCGCAGGAATTGACAGTAAAAGCAAACATGCCTTTAGGAATTGTTGTATGCTTGAATTACTATATAGTTGTGGGCTACGTGTTAGTGAACTCACAAAACTCAATAAGTCTGATTTGTTTTTTGAAAAAGGATTAATTCGTATTCGAGGAAAAGGGGATAAACTGCGGTGGGTGCCTGTGGCAGAAAGTACATCAACTCTTATTGAAAATTTTTTAAAGGGCAACAGATATCAAATCGCTGCAAAGGGGTATGAAGACAGACTGTTTTTAAATAACAGAGGAAAGGAGCTCACTCGAAATATGGTGTTTACAATTGTCAAAAAGGCTGCACTTCGCGCAGACATCAATAAAAAAATAAGTCCACACACACTACGTCATTCCTTTGCTACACATTTGGTAGAAAATGGCGCGGACATTCAATTGGTACAACATATGTTGGGACATGCAAGCATTACTACCACAGAACGGTATATTCATATGAGTCAACGCCACTTAAAAGAAGCTATTACGCGCTTTCATCCACGGGCAAACTAAACAACCATCATACGGAATCCCTCGCCATGAATGTTACTAATCTCAATTTTAGGGTCGGCTTTGAGATGTTTGCGCAGTTTAGCTATATATACGTCCATAGAACGAGAGGTGAAGTAAGTGTCGTCTTTCCAAATTTTCTTGAGCGCCAATTCTCTGGGCATCAAGTCGTTTTGATGCAAAGCTAATAGATGCAAAAGCGCACCTTCTTTAGGGGATAACTTTATAGGTGACCCTGAATCATAGGAAAGTTCTCGTAGTTTGGCGTTAAAATCAAATTTACCAATAGTAAACAGGTGTTTTGCCTTATCAAGATTAACCACATTTTGTTCCATCCGCTGAAACATAGCCTTCATTTTTAGCAGCAATACATCAGAGTCAAACGGCTTTGTAAGGTAATCATCTGCGCCCAAATTATATCCCTTTACCACATCTTCTTTCATTGATTTGGCAGTTAGAAAAATGATGGGAACCGCGCTATTAACCTTGCGAATTTCTTTAGCCAAAGTGAAGCCATCTTTATAGGGCATCATAACGTCTAGCAAACAAATGGCAAATTCTTCTTTGTTAAATTTTTCGCCACCCTCTACTCCATTTCTTGCTAAAACAACCTCATAGTCGTGTAGCTCTAAATAATCTCGAAGTATGGCGCCAAAATTCTGATCATCCTCAACCAAAAGAACTTTTTTCTTTGCAGCTATCATAATGTGTGTTTTAGTGGGAAACGCACCGTAAAGGTACTTCCTTTTTTGAGTTGACTTTTAACAGAAATCGTGCCATTATGCAATTCCACAATACGCTTCACGTATGACAATCCCA
>JAFMFL010000002.1 GCA_017856205.1 Flavobacteriaceae bacterium | reverse complement strand
TTTTTAAATGACTTGAATTCCAGCATATACCCATCTGGATCTTTTACAAAAAAAGATAAGTGCTCGCCCTTTTTAGCATTTAAGAATGTTTTTTGATGAACAATTTCACATTCTGCTACACTCATTTTTTTATATAAGTCACTCCATGTTTCCAGATTTACAATGACGCCAAGATGAAAGGAAGGTAACACCTTACCCTCAAACAGATAATTAGGATTCTCAAAACTAAATTTGCCAGCTTCGGTAAAGGTAAGCTGATGACCAAATAGGTTTATATCTGCCCAATGCTGCACACTTCTACCCATTTCGCAACCCAAAGTATTAATATAAAAATCTATTGTTTGTGCTATATCTTCACAGGGCAGCGATACGTGAAATAATGTTTTCATAGTTCTATAGTTTTAGTTTGGTGCTATTAATTATCCTCCAGAGTTTCATCATCATTTATATGGTCGTCTTGAAAGTTCGTGAAGTCATCATCTTTTTCAAAAACAGCTTCTTCGTATTCCTTAATGGCTTGTGTGAGTTTGCTGCCTATTTTAACCAAATAAATGGTATCATCTGTATAAACTTTAACCGCTTCAACTATCTCTCCCGAAGCCAAGGTAAATTCTATGATATCATCTTCGTCATCAAATCCATATGGATATTGAGTAATCAATAAATCCAAGATGTCCTTAGTCAACTTTTTATAATCTACAATTATTCTTTTCATTTTATAAGTTTAAAATATACGCAAATACCAGAGGTGCCACAATTGTAGCGTCGCTTTCAATGATAAATTTGGGTGTATTTATATCCAGTTTTCCCCACGTAATTTTTTCGTTAGGAACTGCACCAGAGTAGGAACCGTAGCTTGTTGTAGAGTCACTAATTTGACAGAAATAACTCCAGAAAGGGGTGTTTTCTTGTTCCATATCTTGATATAGCATTGGGACAACACATATTGGGAAATCACCCGCAATTCCACCTCCAATCTGAAAAAATCCAATTCCATGATCAGAATTATTGTTATACCAATCTGCCAAAAAAGTCATGTATTCAATCCCCGATTTCATGGTGCTCGCTTTGAGTTCACCTTTTAGCACATAGGAAGCAAAGATGTTCCCCATGGTGCTGTCTTCCCAACCTGGAACAACCATAGGAAGGTTTTTTTGAGCAGCAGCATACATCCATGAATTTTTGGGGTCAATTTCATACGCATCCTCCAACACTCCAGACAATAACAATTTATACATAAACTCATGCGGAAAATATCGTTCATTATTTTCTTCAGCATCTTTCCAAATCTTAAAAATATGATGTTGCAGTTTCCTGAAAGCTTCTTCTTCAGGAATACAAGTGTCCGTTACGCGATTCAACCCTTTTACAAGTAATTCCCATTCATCTTGAGGCGTCAAGTCTCTGTAATTTGGGATACGTTTATAATGGGAATTAGCGACCAAGTTCATGATATCTTCTTCGAGATTAGCTCCCGTACAGGAAACAATATGAACTTTATTCTGTCGAATCATTTCAGAAAATATTTTTCCGATTTCAGCGGTACTCATGGCTCCTGCTAGAGAAACCAACATTTTTGCATCATTTTCTAATTGCTCGTTATAGGCTTTGGCGGCGTCCGCCAAAGCTGCAGCATTAAAATGCAAAAAATAGGTGTCTATAAACTGCGATATGTTTCCATTTTTATTCATTTTCATCCTCAAACTCGTTATGTTCTTTTATTTTATCTATTTTTTTTGCCTCTCCTATCGATGGAGTGTTCTCTAAAAAGTCATCGTAGTCCTGCTGACAAAACTTGTAGGACAGCATTTTATAATAGAGCTTAGCAACCATAAAATCGGGTGCTTTGTTCGCAGGGTTAGGACACAATTCAACAATATCAAAGCCAACAACGTTTTTCTCCATAAACACTTTTTTTAGAAATTCTATGGTTTCATACCAAAGCAAACCACCAGGTTCAGGAGTGCCCGTAGAAGGCATTATGGAGGGGTCAAAAACATCCACATCGAAAGTGATAAAGACTTGATCTGTCATCATATCTATAGCACGATCGATCCAAGAGTCATCGTATATCATTTGCTCGGCAAAAAAGACCTGGTCTTTGTTCATTGCCTCTTTTTCGGTACTATCCATAGAGCGAATTCCAACCTGAATTAAATTGGTAGTTTTGCTAGCTTCATAAACAGCACATGCATGGTTGTAGGGAGTTCCATTGTATTCATCCCTCAAATCGGCATGCGCATCCAAGTGGAGTACTGTGAGGTTTTTATACGAATCCTTAAAGGCACGAATTGTTCCAATGGAGATAGAGTGTTCTCCGCCAAAAACAGTAACAAACTTGTTTTGTTGAAGGTATTTTCTCACAGTTTTATGCACTTGTTCAACCATAGCTGCCGCAGAGGTATTCTCATCAACAGTTTCCGCAATATATATCCCCTTTTTATACACTTCGCTATTGGTTTCAATATCGTAGAGCTCCATGTTATCAGAAGCGGCTAGAAAGGCATCAAAGCCTTTGTCTGCACCTTTCTGCCATGTGCTTGTACCGTCGTAGGGAACCGAAATAAGCACTACTTCAGCACGGTCTAATTTTGTGTATTTATCAGGAATTCCTGCGTATGTTTTAGCATTAATCATATCCTAGAATTTTAAAAAAATCTTCTTTGGTTTGTTGATTACGGAACAAACGAGTACTAATTTCCCCGCTCTCATCTTTATCGATCAAAATGTGTTTTGGATTAGGAATTAAACAATGTTGCAATCCACCAAAACCACCGATATTTTCTTGATAAGCCCCCGTATTAAAGAATCCAATATAAAGCGGCTTCTTTGTATCAAACTTTGGAAGGTAAATGGCATTAATATGTTGTTCGCTGTTGTAATAATCATCGCTATCACACGTAAGTCCTCCTAAAAGCACACGCTCATAGGGGTCTTCCCATCTGTTTATTGGCAACATAATAAAGCGTTTGTTTATTGCCCAAGAATCTGGCAGCGTAGTAATAAAGGAGGAGTTAATCATGTTCCATTTTTCTCGATCGTTTTGTTGCTTTTGATATAAAACTTCAAAAATAGACCCACCACTTTCTCCAACAGTGAAGCTTCCAAATTCGGTAAAAATATCTGGAACCGGTACATTTTCTTCTTCACAAGTGAGTTGAATTTGATTTATAATTTCTTCAATTATATAGGTGTAATCAAAATTAAAATTGAGTGAGTTTTTAATTGGAAAACCTCCGCCAATATTTAAACTATCAAGTGTTGGACATAATTTTTTTAAGGTCGTATAAACACGAAGGCATTTTAATAGCTCATTCCAATAGTACGCGTTATCGCGAATGCCTGTATTAATAAAAAAGTGAAGCATTTTTAAGTCCACTTTTGGATTGTTCTGTATATATTCTTTAAAAAATGGGACAATATTTTTGTAGCCAATTCCCAATCTTGAAGTGTAAAACTCAAATTTTGGCTCTTCCTCAGAGGCAATTCGAATTCCAATATTATATGAACCCTCTACTGCGGCTGAAAGGAGGCTTAATTCTTCATAATTATCCACGATTGGAATGCAATTAGAATGCCCATTGTTAATTAATCTTCCAATATTAGCAATGTATAGATCTCGCTTAAAGCCATTACATAGAACGTATGTGTCATTGGAAATTTTTCCTAATTTTTTTAATTCTTCAACAATATCAATGTCAATGGCTGATGAGGTTTCAATGTGTATAGTATTTTTCAACGCTTCATCAAGCACAAATTTAAAATGAGAGCTTTTTGTGCAATAGCAATAATGATAGGCACCCTGATAGTTGTGTTTAGCCATGGCTTCTGAAAACCATCCTTTCACTTTAGAAATGTTATTGGAAATTTGGGGTAAATAGGTAAACTTTAAAGGTGTCCCGTAGGTTTCGACCAACTTCATTAAGTCGATATCGTGAAATGTAAGATGACTTCCAAAAAGCTCAAATTCTTCTTGAGGGAAGTCAAATGTTTGTTCGATTAAATCAATATACCGTGTATTCATTTTTCATATTTCTCATTTAAACTTTGTTTTATTTATAGTCGTAAAAAGAATATGAAAACCTAAACCCTTGGATTGTAGTTAGGTTGAAGATAACTAAAGACCCTTAGAGTAAAAAGTCTTTTAATAAAAACAGAAGCTAGCTTTAAATTTCGGGAGCCTAAACGATAGACTATAGTTGAGTTTGGCTTCTTAATCCTCAACACACCGAACGTATAAACGCGTTTCAAGTTGGTTCAGCTAAATATTAGCCAAGATATATTTTATTAAAATACAAACAACTTAAAAGTTTAAATTTTTAATAAACTAAACCTATTAAGGCTTGATTTCTTCATCAAAAGAATCTTATGATGCTGTCCATTGCTTTTACCAACTCAAAAAAAACTAGGAAAAAGGACTATTTTCAAAAGGATTATACGCCACAAGAATTCTACTCTTTTCGAAGCCTATCCCCTTCTTTAACGAGGATAATGGTTGCTTTTGATCCTGTTGACAGATTCCAATTATGAATGGCTAGGGGCGTTCCTAAATCGTCATACATGCGGAGTTCTGCTGTATTAGGGTACAACGCACCTTGATTGAGTGCTTGAAATTCAATTTTATTAAATCCTTCTTGCAAAGGAAGTTTAAGTGTGAAAAATTGATTTTTTAGCATTAGCTCTGGTATTACTTCCTCATCATTTACAAGTATGCGAACAAAATCGCCATCTTCTCTTCCAAAATCACGAAGAAGGATTTGAGCACTTTTTGAAAACGTAATCATATCTCCTAAATACACATCGCCCAAATACCTATCTTTTGAAATAGAACCCTCTTTGTTAAGCTTATTTAGATATTTTGCTCCTGGGTCTATAAATTTTTCGTTGTCCATCATGGAGCGGTTATCTTCTTTAGGGTTGTTTAAAAAAGAGTAATCCTCAACTTTTTCCTCAGGGATTAGTAAGCCGTAATCTGGAGTTGGTTTGTTGGGTAATGGTAAAGCAGTTCCCCCTTTTTGCTCTTGTGCAAAAAGAATACTTCCAAACAACAAGGTTGTAAGTACTATTTTTTTAATCGAAGGATAACGGCTCCAGCTACCAAACATATTCCCGAATTAACTAATATCAACGCCAATGTACCAACCAAAAACCATGCCTCTCCGTTGCTTTTGGCAATTATGGCTTCGCCTAGTACACTTAACCCTGCGCCCATAAGAAGTAAACCACCAACGGAATACAACCACCAACGCAGACTATTTTGAAAAGTATTTTTTTGCTTTTCCATAAGATAATGTACCCAATAACGCTACAAACGCTGTCGCATAATACACAAAATTAGGGGTTATGACTTTATCGCCACTTGCATAGGAATGCAATCCTGTGAGATAGAAATTCACCCCAAAATACGTCATCATGATGCTTGCAAACGCCACCACCGACGCCAAACTAAATATCCACTTTCCACGAAGCCCTGGCACCAAACGCATATGTAGCACAAAGGCATATACCAAAATACTTATCAGTGCCCAGGTTTCTTTTGGATCCCAACCCCAATAGCGTCCCCAACTTTCGTTTGCCCATTGTCCACCCAAAAAATTACCAATAGTTAACATAATCAATCCCACCGTTAGGGCAAGTTCATTTACAACCGTAAGCTCGGCAATATGCAAACGCATTTTTTGAGCAGTTTTTTTAGTGGTGATAAGCATCAATATCATTGCTATAACGCCTAAAATCATACCAAGTGCAAAAGGTCCGTAGCTGCCTACAATCACCGCCACGTGAATCATCAACCAATAGCTATCCAACACAGGTACTAAATTTGCTATTTCTGGATCCATCCAATTCCAATGCGCAATCATCAAAATCATGGACGCCACAAAAGCCGTTGCAGCGATCGTAAGGTTTGATTTTCTACCAAAAGCCAAGCCCATACCCATGGTAGCCCATGCCACATATATCATGGACTCGTAGGCATCGCTCCAAGGCGCATGTCCAGAAATATACCAACGTGCCACTAGCCCACCAGTGTTCAATACAAAGAGCAATGCAATGACACCTACAAGTATTTTTACCACACCTCGTAGAAAACGAACGTCATATAACATTTGTGCAATCAATACAAAGAACAGCAATGTTCCAGCATACATATACCAACTGAACAAACGCTTGAAAATGTCATACTTATTGTAAAGCACCTCGGCTTCTATCTGCTTTTCAGAAGGCATCACAGCTGCGCCATACTTTTGTTGATAGCCTTTTAGGCTTTCTAGCAATTGGTCTGCTTGGGTATAATCTTGTGTGGTTTTTGCTTGCCGTAGCGATGCAAAATACAGCGGTATTACATTGTTTACATAGAGTGAATCAACGCCTTGTAATTGTGTTTCGGTGACCTCTGGCAACGAAATCCAGCGGTTATTTTCATCATTTGGTACAGGGAAAATGCGCAATACTTTTCCTTCCAATGCCGAAAACAACAGGTTTACTTTACGGTCTGTTTCGATAAAGTCTTTTTGAAATTGATTGGGGGTGGCAGATTTATACGCGCTTTCAAGCATGGGGGCCAATTTATAATTTCCAGATGCATCAAAAAAGTTAGCAAAAGTTGCATACTTCGCTTTTTTATCTACTCCAATCAAAGCGCGTAAGCTATCATTTCCTCGTTTCAAGTACACAAAGGTCACTTGATACCACAATAACGGATTTTGGGTCATAGAAAGCAACACTTGATTCGCATCAAGAGATTTATAGTGATCCGACTTGCTTACTTTTCGCACCAATTCAGATGCAAATGTATTGGCGGGTTTCATACGTCCGCCAGTATCTTGAATGACAAGCGCACCAAATTTTGCAGCTTGTTGTGCATCAATGGCATCTACCAATAGTACAGAGTCTGCATCGAGAGTTGGAAGATTATGCTCATGATCTTGTGCCGTGGCAATACCACATCCCAAAACAAAAATCAACCCTAATGCCGCCTTCTTTATGCGGATATCCTCTAGCATTTTAGCCAACTTTTTAAAGCGTGTTTTTCCAAAAAACATTAAGCCCATTAATCCGATATAAAGCAGAAAATAGCCTGCATATGTAACACCGGTTCCCAGCGCATCGTGGTTTACAGACAAGACCGTACCTTTTTCATCAGGGTCAAAAGAAGCCTGAAAAAAGCGGTATCCTTTATGATTTAAAATATGATTCATGTAAATATCATAATCAAAAGTAGGGTCGTCAAGTACGGTAACCTTGCTCATAAAACTACTGTAACTTTTTTCGGTTCCTGGGTATTTTTCAGCAATAAAATCGTTAAGTCGTAACGAAAAAGGCAATTCATATTCTTTGGAACCATATTTAACCCAAAACTCCAAACCACCAACCGAAACGCGAACTGGCGAATTGGCAACACCTTTTGCGCCCAAAACACTAAGTTGCTGTTGTTCGCCATTTGCTTCAACAGAAACCGTTAGGGCATCTTGAGGGGCATTTTCAGGGTCTTCTGCCCGAACAATTTGATATGTGCCTCGCACAACTGGCTCTGGGAAAACAAACTGCATTCCCGCCGTACTGTACAAAGACCGCAACTGTAGGGGTTGCTTTGTGCTAGGAGCTAATACGCCCTGTTGTTGATCTGCCATGCGTAAAAACGATCCTTCAAATGGGGATTCAATGGAGTAGCTATCGTTTTCGAAGGTGATATTGATAGCGCCTTTGGTGTAGGCATTAAAGGCAAACAAGATGTTATGAATACTTGCTACCTCTCCCATTTTAAGGTAGTGATCGTGGCGATTGCCATCACCAGCCTCAACAATTTTTAAATAAAAATCTCCGTTAGGGTCTTCAACCAAGCCTTCTTCAGCACCTTTTATAAAATCAACATAACTGATGGAAACAGGAATAGTATTAAAATCGCTACGCCAAGTAAAAGCATTATTTGCCGCTTCTGAAAACAGCACATCGTTCTCTAATAATTTTCGACGTAGCTGCCCGTCAATTTCGCCATCAATAAATACAGATAAATACGTTTTTTCTGTAAGAAATGCATTTGTACGCTCCCCTTCTCGAATAGGCATAACGCCTTCATAACCAATGTAGCGCGTAATCCCTGCACCAATGATGATCAAAACCCATGATAAGTGCAACAAAAGTAATGGCCATTTTTCCCACCGTAGAAGGCGATAGCTATTGATATTTCCTATAAAATTTACCACAAAAAATAACATCATTAGCTCAAACCACCAGGCATTGTAAATCCAAATACGTGCTGTGGCAGTATCGTGAGCACTTTCTACAAAGGTACCGATGCCCATAGCGACGGAAAAAAGAATAAAAAGTACGGCTGTAAGACGGGTAGAAAATAGAATAGATAGCAACCTTTGTGCTGTGTTCATGGCAAGTTTTTTACAAAATTAAGTATTTGGCTATGAACTGCCTAACCCAAAAATAGGTAATTATTTTTTCAGCCAATTGTTGGCAAAATCACAGGATTGACTAGCGCGATTTACACTAATATAAGTGTCTGAAATTTTATCAGACATCCACTTTTCAATGGCTTTTAATTGCTTTTCTTTGAGCGCCAAATCTTTAATCCGAACATAGTCTTGGGCATAGTCAGCCACGTGCTCATTAAAGCGATTGGTGACCATAACAATCTTGTATTTTTTGTTACCCGAGCGATCTTCTTCCAAAATAGGAATTGAAATTTCGTTATCTTCTAGCTTTAAAATTTGATTGTATAGTTGCGGGTCTAATTTGGTCAATTCAAATCGGGTGTCACCAGTAGAAGGATTGATTAAAACCCCACCATTAGCACGGGTTATTTGATCGTCTGAAAATTCTCTAGCAGCTTGTGCAAATGTAATCTCACCATCTTCAATACGCTTTTTGATAAGTTTGAGTTCATTTTGAGCTTCACCCAAAGCAGCGTTAGAAACGGTAGGTGTTAGCAATACGTGACGCACATCAATTTGACGACCTCTAATTTTATCAACTGTAACAATGTGCCAGCCAAAATCGGTCTTAAACGGCTGAGAAATTTCGCCTTCTTGTAGGCGATAGGCCTGCTCTCTAAATTCTTTTACCATTTGAGGGCGCTTTCGGTCTAAAGTATAGCGACCACCGCGAGAACGAGAACCCGGATCTTGGGAGTATAGGATGGCTTTTGAGGCAAACGAAGAGCCGTTTTCGAGCACATCATTTCGCATGGTTTGCAATTGCTCAATAATGTGTTTTTCTTCCTCAGGAGAAACATTGGGTTCAACGACAATTTGGGCAATCTCCAATTCTGAACCAAAAATGGGTAAATCTTCTTTAGGGATCGCATTAAAAAACACTTTAACTTCATCTGGAGTAACCTCAACATCTTCCACAATTTTTGATTGCATGCGTTGGGAAAGCTGTTGAATTCGGTTTACTTCAAACAGTTCGTTTCTAAAGCTTTGCTCGTCTTTCTTTTTATAAAATTCAAGAACCTTGTCCATGTCCCCTATCTGCTGTACAAAGTAGTCAATGGTTTGCTCAACATAGTTGTTAATGTCCTCGTTACTAACTTCAATACTGTCTTGTTCGGCGTGGTGCGCATATAGTTTGTCCTCCATCAATTTCCCAAGCAAACTGCAGCGAGAAATGTCGGTAGTTGAAACACCTTGCGACTGTAAATCAATATACGCTTTATCAATATCAGAATCTAAGATTACATAATCACCAACTACGGCAGTAACGCCATCAATTTTAAGTCTGGTTTTAGTATTGTCTTGAGATTGAGCATAGACGGAAAAACCAATCAGCAAACAAAAAAGGGGAAAAATTTTATTCATATTGTTCAAAAATATTTTCTTTAAACGCCTCGTCTAAAATATCACGGTCAAACTGACGCATCATATCTAGCTTACGCTTGTTAAGCATGATTTGTTTTAATGTTGAACGCACATGCGAAAGAGGAGCTACCTCATTTCGACGCCTCACTTCTTCAACAAAGACCAAATATAGGTCTAAAGAATCTTCAATTTCAAAAAATCGATTACTTTTTAAAAAACGCTCATAAGCATCAGGTGTGGGGCGATTAAGACGACCAAAAAAAGTTTGGGGTCTAAGCCAAATAGAATCGTTTAAAAGTGCGCTGTTAAACTGGAGTGAAATGGAATCCAAATAAGTACGGTCTTCATTATTAAATCGCCGAAGGGCTCTGCTTACACTTGATTTATTAAAGTTAGATAAGGGCAGCTTAATATAACGTCCTCTCATGAGGTCTTGATGCAGTTTAAAATTTTGTTTATTTTCTATGTAGTAATCCTCTATTTCTGCATCTGTAACTAGTGTGTCAACACGTGCTTTTAGCCACTCTTCTTGATAGGTTTTGATAAACAAATCATTTCTATAACGTCGAATTAAAGCCTCCAACTCTTTTTGTTTTGCAGCATTTAAATTAAATACCGCCTTGTCTAGGAGCAACTGCTCTTTTGCCCAAGTATTGATATAGTTCTGTACAATCGAAGCACTATCAGCAGCCGAAAGATTTTCGCCAATGTTTTCCAAAATTTCTGATTGATATAAATATTGGTCATTAACACGAGCAACAACATTGTCCGATGATGGCTTATCCAACCTACAGGTTGTAACTAGCGTCAAAAAAGACAACAGAGCAATGCGCATATTTATCGAGAGTAGTTTGGAGCCTCCTTTGTAATTTGAACGTTATGTGGATGGCTTTCTTTAATTCCCGAAGCCGTTATTTGCACAAATCGTGCCGTTTGTTGTAAGGTGGGAACATCTTTTGCGCCGCAATATCCCATTCCAGCACGAAGCCCTCCAACAAATTGGTGGATACTTTCATTGAGATCTCCTTTGTAGGGCACACGTCCCACAATACCTTCGGGAACAAGTTTTTTAATATCATCCTCAACATCTTGGAAATAACGGTCTTTACTGCCTTTTTTCATTGCTTCCACTGAACCCATTCCGCGATATGTTTTAAACTTTCTTCCTTCGTAAATTACGGTTTCACCCGGCGATTCTTTAGTTCCAGCAAGAAGCGAACCTAACATCACACAATCAGCGCCCGCAGCAATGGCTTTCACAATATCCCCAGTATAGCGCACTCCCCCATCTGCGATAAGAGGTACATCGGTATCTGCAAGCACGGAAGCTACCTCCAGCACAGCCGAAAGCTGTGGATAGCCTACTCCGGCAATAATTCGAGTCGTACAAATAGACCCTGGTCCAATGCCCACTTTAATGCCATCTGCACCTGCATCCAATAAAAATGAGGCAGCTTCAGAAGTAGCGATATTTCCTACCACAACATCAATTTTTGGAAAAGCTTTTTTGATTTTTTTGAGCACTTTAACAACCCCTTTGGTGTGACCGTGAGCGGTATCTACCACAACAGCGTCAACACCTGATTTTGCTAAGGCGTTTACCCTGTCCATTACATCAGGGGTTACGCCAACGGCTGCTGCAACTCGAAGACGCCCATATGTGTCTTTATTTGCTTGTGGAGTAATAGATACTCGAGTAATATCACGGAAGGTAATTAACCCAATAAGCTTGTTGTCGTTGTCAACAACAGGAAGTTTTTCAATTTTATGTGCCTGTAATACCTCTTCTGCATCAGCCATTGAAATGCCTTCTTTGGCAGTTACTAAATGTTCTGAGGTCATGACTTCCATAAGAGGGCGCCCTTCATTTTTTTCAAAACGTAAATCTCGGTTGGTTACAATTCCTATTAGCAAACCAGCATCATCAACAATGGGAATTCCTCCAATACGGTATTCATGCATGATTTTTTTGGCATCGGCAACTAGTGCTGTGGTGGGAAGCGTAACAGGATCTATGATTAGTCCTGATTCTGAACGCTTTACTTTTCTGACCTTATCTGCCTGTTCTTCAATGGTCATGTTTTTGTGCAGTACTCCTATACCTCCTTCTCGTGCCATGGCTATTGCCATTTGACTTTCGGTAACCGTATCCATTGCTGCAGATACAATAGGAACATTCAAAGATATGTTTCTAGAAAACTTTGAAACTATAGACACCTCACGTGGTAGCACTTCTGAAAACGCTGGAACGAGAAGCACATCATCGTATGTGAGACCTAAACTACTGACTTTGGAAGGAAGCGGCTGCATGGCAACGGATTAAAAATTGTTGCGTGCAAATATACAAAAAATAGTCCCGGTATGAGGAATTTGAAGGTAATGCAATAGATTCAAACAGTTCAATAAACAAAGAATAAATCCAAAATTACAGCCTAACACGCACCCCACAAATTTGACTTAATGAAATCAACTCACCTGAAAAGAGGCGTTATACGCCGATTCAAAATGAAGTGGATTTAGTGCAAAATCGGCTTGTTGCTTGGTCAAAAAAGAAATTAACTTCTCGGTAGGTACGTTTCCAGTCAATTCATCTTTTGCCATAGGACAACCGCCCAAACCACGAATGGCGCTATCAAAAGCACGGCAACCTCCTTCATAAGCTGCTTGGATTTTTGCATTAGCTTCGCTAGGCTTAGCGTGTAAGTGTGCTCCAAAAAACAGCTTTGGGTGTGCCAAAAGCACATGCTCAAACAAAGTTATAATCGTTTTGGGTTGTGCCACGCCAACTGTATCGGAAAGTGATATACGACGAATTCCCATTTGTGCTAATCTTTCTACCCACTCAGCTACAAGTGAAGGACTCCAAGGATCGCCGTAAGGATTGCCAAATCCCATGGACAAATACACCACCAACTCCTTACCCACTTGCTTTACTCGATTGGCAATTTTATCCAATACCAGCAACGATTCTTCAATCGTTTTGTTGGTATTTCGTACTTGAAAGTTTTCTGAAATCGAAAACGGATAGCCCAAAAAATCGATTTGTGGATAGGATAGCGCGTCTTCTGCACCACGAGCGTTGGCAACAATGGCTAGCAGTTTGGTTTTAGTATCACTTAAATCTAATTGCTTAATAACCTCATGCGTATCACGCATTTGTGGAACAGCTTTGTGCGACACAAAGCTGCCAAAGTCCAATACATCAAATCCGACACGGAGTAAGGATTGCAAGTATTTAACCTTAACATCTGTAGGGATAAAAGGCTTGATGCCCTGCATGGCATCGCGTGGACATTCGGTAAGAAAAACACGTGGCATGCTTCAAAAATAACAAATCCTTTTAGCTTATTATTAGGGTTTTAGTTTAAATTTGTAGTCGAAAAATTGCTTATGATTATCACGAATACTATTGATAAAAGTTTAGCCCCCTTAAAGGCAAAACTTCTTGAACATCCGCTGTACACCAAGCTGAATTCTGTAGAGGCTATTCGGGTGTTTATGACCTATCACGCCTTTGCGGTTTGGGACTTTATGTCGCTTGTTAAAGCCTTACAACAAAAACTTACATGCACCGAACTTCCGTGGGTTCCTGTGGGAAGCCCCAGTTCACGTCGTTTAATAAATGAAATTGTATGGGGAGAGGAAAGTGATGTAGACACAGCGGGCAACCCTGCAAGCCATTACGAGCTATACCTTAAAGCTATGGATGAAATTGGTGCTGATACTGCGCCAATTGTAAACTTGGTCACTGCAATTCAAAACGGAATGCCCTGGCAGGAAGCAGTTAGTCAAGCGCAGATTCCTGAAGAAATCAAAACTTTTGTGCGCTTTTCGCTCACTACCGCCACAACTGCACCTGCACATATCGTTGGTGGTGTATTTACTTACGGAAGAGAAGATTTAATCCCCGATTTATTTATTGCCATAGTACGTGGTCTTGCGAATCAACAAAAAGGAAGTGTAGATACCCTACTCTACTACTTGGAGCGCCATATTGAATTGGACGGCGATGAACACGGACCAATGGCATTGCAAATGATGCAAGAACTCTGTGGTGACAGTATTAAAAACTGGGATGAAGCCAACAGCTTTGCTCAAAAAGCCCTAGAACACAGAATCCGTTTGTGGGACTTTATCGCAGTGCAGCTATAGCCTCTTTTTGCATTTTATTTATATTAGCATAACGAACACACCTATCATGAAACAAATTATTTTACTTATCGGCGCATTTTTAATCTCTTGTGCCTCAACCCAAAAAAGCGTTGAATTTACCCCAACTACCTTTGCTAACACCATTACGGCAGAGGAACTTAAGTCACATTTGTACACCTACGCTTCAGATGCATTTATGGGAAGAGAAACAGGGACAGAAGGCGAAACCCTTGCCATCAATTATTTAAAGGGTGAATACGAAGCCCTTGGTATTAAAGGAGGTATGCCTAACGGCGACTATTTTATGCCCATGACCCTAAACGCTTATCGTGAAAGCCGTAGCATTGACTGCAACAATGTATTAGCGTTTATTGAAGGAAGTGATACGCCAGAAGAGGTGTTGGTTATTACTGCACATTTAGACCACATTGGTGTGGAAGATGATGGGCAAATTAACAACGGTGCTGATGATGACGGCTCTGGAAATGTTGCCATTTTGGAAATTGCAGAGGCATTTCAGGAAGCCGTAAAACAAGGACACCGCCCAAAGCGGTCTATCTTGTTTTTGCATGTTACCGGAGAAGAAAAAGGGCTTTTAGGTTCAAAGTATTATACAGACTACCCTATTTATCCATTAGAGAACACGGTGGCAAATCTCAATATAGATATGATTGGACGTATTGACAACTTACATGAAGACAATCCCAACTATATGTATTTGATTGGCTCTGATATTCTTTCGCAAGACTTGCACGATGTGTCTGAAGCCATGAACGAAAAGTATGTGAATTTAGAGTTAGATTACCGCTATAACGATCCGACAACAGAAGTTTTTGAGTTTGGGCGTTACCGCCAAAACCGCTACTACTACCGCTCTGACCATTATAATTTTGCTAAAAACAATGTGCCTGTTATCTTCTATTTTAACGGCACTCACGCCGACTATCACGCCCCTACAGATACGGTTGAAAAAATTGAATACAAATTATTAGAAAAGCGTGCCCGACTTATTTTTTACACTGCTTGGGAAATTGTAAACCGTGACGAAAGACTGCGGTTAAAGGAATAATTTCAAAACATAATTAAACAGAAAACCCCTCGATATCTCGAAGGGTTTTGTTGGGTGGAAGACCGGTCTCGAACCGGCGACCTCTAGAACCACAATCTAGCGCTCTAACCAACTGAGCTACAACCACCATTTTGTACGGCTGCAAATGTACTACGTTTTTGCAAATCCAAAAAAGGAATTATATCAAATCGCTTATCGAATTTACCCCCACCAAACGGCTTGAGGTAAAACCCTCGGCATAATCAACACCAATAAGACGACCCAAATCTGCAGCGCGATATGTAATGCTGTCCAAGAAGTTTTGTGTGCTTATAGGGGTATCAGGTTCGTTGCTATTCGCCTTATAAAACTGAGAGTCATACGCCTGCACAGCAGCACGTTTTACTTCTATATGATTACTTATATCAACAACAAAATCGGGAGTAGCGTTATTCCATTGAATGTAATGATACAACTGTTTGGGACGCCAAGGGTGTTGCGCATTCCCTTTAAATGAGGTTTTCACTTTTTGCAAACCACTCAAAAAACAACTTTCTGAAACTAAAGCAGCTGCTCTTCCGTGATCGGGGTGCCTGTCTTCTGTGGCATTGCACAATACCATATCAGGCTGTAAATCACGGATATATGTGATAATTTTCTCTTGATGCTCGCGATTGTTTTTAAAAAACCCATCTGCAAAGTCTAGGTTATAACGAGCAGTAACCCCCAAAATTTCAGCGGCTTTCGTTGCTTCTTTTAGGCGAATTTCAGCGTTTCCGCGCGTACCTAGCTCTCCCCGCGTCAAATCCAAAATAGCAACTTTTTTCCCTGCTGCAATTTCTTTTGCCAAGGTACCCCCACAAGATAATTCTACATCGTCAGGGTGCGCGCCAATGGCTAAAATATCAACCTTCATCTTTTAACTTTTTATCCAATTGAGAATTTTTTCATCATCAGGCTGAGTGCGTGGTGATATTACATCAACCAACATTCCATTTTCATCAATCAGATATTTTTGAAAGTTCCAACTTACCGAGCTGTCCTTGACGCCGTTTTTGATTTTTTGTGTTAGGAAAGCATAAACAGGGTGTTGGTTTTTTCCCTTCACACTAATTTTCGCCATCATTGGGAAAGACACTCCGTAATTTTTTGAACAAAAGGCTTTAATTTCCTCGTTTGTTCCAGGCTCTTGCCACATAAAATTATTAGCAGGAAAACCGATAATCACAAAATTTTGATCTTTATATTGCTGATATAAGGCTTCTAGTTTTTTATATTGAGGGGTTAACCCGCATTTGGAAGCGGTATTAACAATCATTACTTTTTTTCCTTTAAGAGACGCAAGGGAAAAAGAATTGCCGTTGATATCTTCAACGTTTAAAGAATGAATGGATTTTTTCATAGCTGCAGGTTGGGCATGAGACATAAACGCACAAAGCAGCAAAATACTAAAAATGCGCATAAACAATTTTTAAGCGAAGTTAAGGAATTCGAATATAATGATTGAATTAAACAATTTCGGCACTAAGTCCAGCGGCGTGCAAACGAATACATTTGGGCTCCAACTCATCATATGTGCCGCGTTTTACGGCGCATTTCCCTTTGTAATGCACAATAAGCGAGCATTGCTCTGCTTGTTCTGGAGTATGGTCGCAAACTTCAATAAGCGTCTTAATCACATGATCAAAAGTATTGACATCGTCGTTAAATAAAATAATTTCGTGTAAACGAGAGGATTCAACCGCTAACTCTTGTTGCGGCTGCTCCTGTTCTTCAGATTTACCAAAACGTATCATTTCCACTAAATTATAAATTTTAGACAAATCCAACCTTGTTTTTCCGTCTTACAATCAAAATGCAATCCGTTTGCATTCGCCACATCGCAAAGTAATGCAACATCTCTTCCGTGAAAACCAGAAAGCAACAGAACGCCATTTTTCGCAAGCATTTTTCCATATTCTGGTAAATGCTCAAGCAAAACATTTCTATTGATATTGGCAAGCAGTATCTCAAATTTGGTGTCAAATAAATCGAGTGTGTTTGTACTAAAAGAAATGTCCGACACGCCATTTTTTGATGCATTTTCTTTGGCATTCTCAACGCACCAATCTTCAATATCTATACCTGAAACGACAGCTGCGCCTAACTTTTTAGCCAGTATTGCCAACACTCCTGTTCCGGTTCCCACATCAAGTACAGATGCCCCTTTACAATTCAACTTTAGTATCTGTTCAAGCATCAATTGTGTAGTGGCATGATGCCCAGTCCCAAACGACATTTGAGGGTCAATGATAAGCTCGTGTTTTGTAGTAGCAGGTTTGTGAAAAGATGCACGTATGGTCCAATCACCAACAGCAATGGGTTGAAATTGAGCTTCCCAAACCGCATTCCAATTTTGCGCTTCCATGTCCTCATAAGTAGCCGAAACCTTAACATCATCAAAAGGGATATTAAGACAGTCAGCTAAAACAATTCGATGGGCTTCCTCTTTTGGAATGTAGGCGGTAACACCATTGTCATGCTCAACAAAGCTTTCAAAAGGAAATGCAAAAAGCCATGCCGAAACAATCTCCAATTTATCTATGGGAAAGATGGTGAAATGATAAGCGCGGTAGGCTCTCACCTTTTAAAACGCATTGACAATGGCTGCAAAATCGTCGGCATTTAGAGAAGCACCGCCAATAAGACCCCCATCCACATCGGGTTGAGCGAATATCTCTTGGGCGTTTGCCGGTTTAACACTTCCACCATAGAGAATTGAAACACTTTGCGCCAAGGCATCGTCATACTGCGCTGTCAAAACACTTCTGATATGTGCGTGCATTTCCTGCGCTTGCGCTGGACTAGCTGTTTCGCCAGTGCCTATCGCCCAAACGGGCTCATACGCCAAAACAATTTGGCTCCACTGCGAGGCATCAAAATTGAAAAGTGCATTACGGAGCTGACTAGAAACCACATCAAAATGACTTCCTGATTTGCGTTCGTCAAGCTCTTCGCCAAAGCAGAAGATAATTTCCATCCCGTTTTCAAGAGCTGTATTTACTTTCTCAGCCAAAAGGGCATCTGTTTCATGGAAATATGCCCTACGCTCGGAATGTCCCAACAGAGTAGTATTCACACCTATTGATTTCAGCATTGAAGCTGAAATTTCACCAGTGTAAGCACCCGATGTTGCTTGGTGCATATTTTGTGCGGACACATCAATTTTGGTGCCGGAAGTTAGGTTTACAGCAGCTGCAAGATGCACGGCAGGAGTGGCAATCGCTACACGAACATCGCTGGAAAGTTTTTTGGTTTTTAACGCCTCAATAAGTGCTTGACTCTCGTCTGCGTTTAGGTTCATTTTCCAGTTTCCTGCTACAATGTGCTTTCTCATGTTGATTTTTTATTGGTTGTTTAAATGAATTAAAGCGAATAAGGCATAATTTATCATATCTTGATAATTTGCCGACAACCCCTCACTAACAAGGGTTTTTCCTTCGTTGTTTTCTATTTGTTTTACACGAAGTAATTTTTGTAAAATCAAGTCTGTTAGTGAGCTAACACGCATATCACGCCACGCTTCACCATAATCGTGATTTTTGCGTTCCATAAGTGCTTTGGTGGCAGTGGCATGTTTGGTGTAAAGCTCCATTACCTCATCATTGGTCAAATCGGGTTGATCTGCAACGCCCAATTCAAGCTGAATTAGCGCCATAATGGAATAATTAACAATGCCAATAAATTCAGCCTCCTCACCCTCATCTACTCTTTTAGAAGCCACCTCTTGCAGCGTCCTGATGCGTTGTGCTTTAATAAAAATTTGATCGGTCAGAGAAGTAGTGCGAAGAATGCGCCAGGCACAGCCGTAGTCAATCATTTTTTTCTCAAAAAGCTCCTTACATTTGGATGCTTCTGACATATATTGTGCTTCGGTATGCGCCACCTGATTTGTTTTGTTGTAAATTTCGGTCAAAAATGAGCAAGATTTGGTTTATTACCAATAATTTTAAGTGCTATTTATGAACATCACATGCAACGGTAATATCATCGATCTCACAAGACCCAAAATCATGGGGATTTTGAATGTTACGCCAAATTCGTTTTACGACGGTGGTAAACACAACACCTTAGATGCTGCGCTCAAGCAAACTGAAAAAATGATTTTAGAGGGCGCTACCTTTATCGATGTTGGTGGCGCAAGCTCAAAACCTGGTGTGGAGGAAATTTCAATAGATGAAGAGCTTAAGCGCGTGCTTCCTGTCATTGAAAAAATTTGCCTCGCATTTCCCGAAATTTTTGTGTCTGTTGATACCTATAGTAGTGAAGTGGCAAAACAGGCGGTAGCTGCAGGAGCACAACTTGTAAACGATATTTCCGCAGGAAATTTAGATCCCAACATGCTAAAAGCAGTAGGTAAACTTGGTGTGCCCTACATTGCCATGCACATGCAAGGAACCCCACAGACCATGCAAAACAATCCCACATACAACGATGTACTTATTTCAGTACGCTCATTCTTTTCTGAAAAAATTGCTGCAGCTCATGCGGCAGGAATTAACGATATTGTTTTAGATCCTGGATTTGGTTTTGGAAAATCCACAGAGCATAATTTTACTTTACTCAAATACCTGCACACCTTACAAATTGATGGAGTCCCTTTACTAGTGGGAGTTTCGCGTAAATCCATGATTTACAACACATTGGAAACAGGCGCAGCACATGCGCTTAATGGAACAACAGTGCTAAATACTATTGCGCTACAACAAGGGGCAGCTATTTTACGGGTACACGATGTAAAAGAAGCGCAAGAAGCTATTTGGCTAATTGAAGCACTTGATGCCTCTTATCCAATAAATCCGTAATTTTATAAGATGTTTGACTTTTTAGATTTCAATCTACTGGATGTACTAGATATTTTTTTGGTAGCCTTGCTGCTTTACTACGCATATCGACTAGTTCGTGGAACAGCTGCCATAAATATTTTTGTGGGTATTGTAATTCTTTATCTCATTTGGAAGATTACCGATGCGCTAAACATGGAGCTTCTTAGTAATATTTTGGGCGGATTTATGAGTGTTGGAGTATTTGCGCTAATTGTGGTGTTTCAACAAGAGATTAGAAAGCTGCTACTAATGCTTGGCTCTTCAAATTTCGCTAACAGAAAGGCATTAAATCGTTATTTCAAAATTTTTACTGCTAATCAAAATACATTTGACCCTGAACTAAATATAGATGTACTCGTTCAAAGCTGTTCGTCTTTGAAAAAACAAAAATTGGGGGCATTATTGGTGTTAGAAAGAAACAGTTCTTTAGATTTTCTAAAACCCTCTGGTGTAGTGGTAAATATGGAGATTTCAGTACCGGTGATTGAAAGTATTTTCCACAAAAACGCACCGCTACATGATGGTGCCGCCATCATCGAGAACAATACCATTACGGCAACTCGAGTAGTGCTACCTGTATCTGAAAACAAATCTATCCCCAAAAGGTTTGGACTAAGACATAGAGCCGCAATGGGTATTACCGAAAAAACCGATGCTATAGTGCTTGTGGTTTCTGAAGAAACAGGCGCAATTAGTTATTTCAAGAACGGCGAACGATTCCCATTTAGTTCTTACAAAGAGCTAAGTGAAATGCTTTCAAAAGACATGGATTAGGTTGTTTGTGCAGGAGCCAAAAACTGTACTTCATAGAGATTTTTATAGTAACCACCTTCAATTTCAAGCAGTTCTTTGTGCGTTCCCTCCTCTACAATTTTCCCTTTATCCAAAACAATGATTTTATTGGCACGCTGTACGGTAGCCAATCGGTGCGCAATAACCAAAGATGTTTTGCCTTTGGTAATTTCTTTAGTCGCTTTTTGAATAAGTTTTTCAGCATGGGTATCAATGGAAGATGTTGCCTCGTCAAGCACTAGAATTTTGGGTTGCATGATATAAGCACGTAAAAACGCTATTAATTGGCGTTGCCCTGTTGAGAGCATGCTTCCACGTTCTTTTACATTAAAATGATATCCATCTGGAAGACTTGAAATAAATGCATGCACCCCTATTTTTTTGGCAGCAGCCACCACATCTTCTTCGTGAATAGAAGTATCCCAAAGGGTAATGTTGTTGTAAATAGAATCGGCAAAAAGGAAAACATCTTGAAGCACCACGCCAATTTGCTTGCGGAGCCATACGCGTTCGTAGTCTTCAATACCTACACCATCTAATAAAACCTTTCCACTATCAATTTCATAAAATCTACTTAAGATATTAATCAGCGTGGATTTTCCCGCACCCGTTGCCCCTACTACAGCAACGGTTTCGCCGGGTGCCATGTCAAACGAAATGCCATGAAGCACTGGCTCATCTTTTTTATATGAAAAATGTACATTCTCAAATCGAAGTGCACCCGTAATCTCTTTTTCTGAAATGATTCCTTGATTTGGGATTTTTTCGTCCATATCGAGAATAGCTACCACTCGTCGCACGGCAACCATACCCATTTGCAAGGTGTTAAACTTATCGGCAATTTGGCGAAGTGGGCGAAAAAGCATTTGGGATAATTGAATAAAAAGAAAGATAATACCCAACGTAATACCCGACGATCCTGCAATCACATTAAGTCCGCCAAACCATACCAGTAATCCAATGGTAATGGAGGTGGAAAGTTCTGCAATTGGAAAAAAGATGGAGTTGTACCAAACCGTTTTAAGCCATGCTTTGCGGTGTTTGTCGTTAATTCCTCTAAATATTTTTGATTCGATTTCCTCTCGAGCAAAAAGTTGTACAATGCTCATGCCCGAAATACGCTCTTGCACAAAACTGTTTAGGTTTGCCACCTGTGTACGCACTTCGTCAAAAGCAGCTTTCATGGCTTTTTGAAATTTACGCGTAGCAACTAAAATGAGTGGAAGCACTGCGAAAACAATTAACGATAATTTCCAACTTACAGACCACATCACCACAATAACAACAAGCATTTTTAGCAGGTCGGAGATTATCATAAACAAGCCCTGACTAAAAATCCCTGATATGGTTTCAATATCACTTACCACCCGAGTAACCAAGCGTCCAACAGCAGAATTATCGTAATAGGTCATTTTAAATTGCAACATATGTGTGTAAAGTGTGTTGCGTAGATCAAAAATTACTTGCTGTCCCAACCAATTGGCGTAATAGATAAACATAAACTGGAAAATAACTTCCATAAGCAATGCAGCCCCCATTAAGGCGATAAGCACCAACATGCCGTCATAATCTTTGACAGTAATGTAATCGTCTATGGTAATTTTTAGCAAGTATGGACTAAGTGTAGAAAAACCTGACAACAGCACCGCAGCCAACAATACAAAAGCAAATGTTTTGCGGTAGGGCTTTACAAACACCATAAGGCGTTTGAATAAGCCTACATCCAAAAGGCTACTTGAGCTTTTCTTTTCCATAAGCTTCAAAGATAGTGTTTGGATAGCGAATTTCAGTTAAAAACAATCCGTGTGCTGGTGCAGAACTTCCCGCCTGTGTGCGGTCTTGACTATCTAGTACTGCTTGAAAGCCTGAAAGCGACAGCTTTCCTGTGCTCACATCCAAAAGCGTTCCCACTACAGCACGAACCATATTGCGTAAAAATCGGTTTGCTGAAATGTGAAAAATCAAATTGGATTGTTGCTGTTCCCAAAAGGCTTTAGTTATTTCACAGTCATAGGTTTTGACATCTGTTTTAGAACGAGAAAAACACTTAAAATTGGTGTGCTTTAGAAGAAGAGTCGCTGCTGTATTCATCGCATCTATGTCCAGTGGTGTGTTAAAAGCATAGGCAAATTCGCTATTAAACGGATTTTTTTGAGTGGTGATATGGTATTCATAACTCCTAGAAGTCGCATCGAAACGTGCATGCGCATCCGCAGTAACAGCATGAATGCCATGAATGGCAATGGCTTCGGGTAAAAATCGGTTAAGGCGATGCGCCAGTTCTTTTGCTATATCAATAGAAATTTCCGCATCAAGATGCGCATACATTTGCTTGGCATGAACACCTGTATCTGTTCTTCCTGCACCAACAATTTGGATTTCTTCTCCCAACAAAGTGCTCAAAGCCTCCTCCAAAACCTGCTGTACAGACACCGCATTGGGCTGGCGTTGCCACCCGTGGTATGAAGTTCCTTTGTATGAAAGTTCCAGAAAGAAGCGCAAAACTGTAATTTTGTGCAAAGATGATGAAAAAGATATTGTTGCTTTCCGATACGCATAGTTTTTTGGATACTCGCATTTTGGACTACGCCAAAGATGTGGACGAAATTTGGCATGCCGGTGATATTGGTAGTTTTGAGGTAACCGATGCGCTGCAAAAACTAAAACCCTTAAGAGCTGTATATGGCAATGTTGACAATGCTACCATTCGGCAGCAGTTTCCTGAAGATTTATTATTTGAGCTTGAAGGGGTTACTGTTTTTATGACACACATTGGTGGAAGACCAAAACGATATGCCAAGGGTATTTCTGAAAAGTTAACACGATTAAAACCACAGCTTTTTGTTTGTGGGCACTCGCATATTTTAAAGGTTGTTTATGACAATGACAGAGAATTGCTGTACATCAATCCGGGGGCAGCGGGAAAGCACGGGTTTCACAAAAAGCAGACCTTAATCAAATTTGAACTAGCCAACGGTAAAGCGCAGCATTTGGTGGTAATTGAATTAGCCGACAAATTGACTTCTGATACGTGACCAGCGGTACTTACGAATAAATTTTCCTTCTTTTTTAGTAACCAACTTAGGTTTGCGTTTAAGCCATGCCCCAATAAAACCAAGTAGTACGCCAATCAAACTTCCGCGCTGACTTTGTGCCCATTTTAGAGAGGCAAGTATGCCTAAAATAAATCCGTAACCCAATCCGTAAAACACTTCTCCTTTGGCTTTGGCAGCTCTACGACCGTATTTAAAACCTGTTGGACGTAGGTGTTTTACGCGCAATGTGTCGTCTGTTTTGACAGCAAAACCATGGTATAATGCCAAGAGTTCGTCTAGAGTATCCCAGCCCAAGGCAGGGCGCAATCCACCAATAGCGGTAAAGCAAGGTTTGCTGTATGCCTTTACGGGACCACGCACATGGTTTGCTGAGATATTTTCCAATGTCCAAACGCCCTTTTTTTCAATGGATAACACACCTGAAAACATGCCCAAATTGGAATCGCTGGTAAAAGCTTTGGCTACAGTTTCCAAATAATTTGATGGAAAAATGATATCCGCATCAAACTTGCACACCACATCCCAAGAAGTATGCAAGGCTTCAAAACCACGAATGAAGGCACGAACAACTTTTTGACCTGGCTGGTGGACGGAAGGGGTTTTAGCGGAAACAAGACGAACCGATGGATGCTTTTTTTCCAAAGATTTGGCAATTTCTGCAGATTTATCTGTGGAACCATCATCCACCAATATTAGCTCATTAAAATTATAAGTCTGTGTAAATAAGGAATTTACAGATTGTTCTAAATGAGTTTCCTCATTAAAAAAAGGGATAATAATGGAAATGGCTACCACAAAAGGGATTTATTAGGTGTCAAAAATAAAAAAAGTTGTATGTTTGCTCTAACGGCAAATACTTCAGCCGACTATATTACAATTTATATTACTCATTCACACATGTTTGAATTATCAGAACTAAAAGCAAAGAAACTTGCTGAATTGCAAGAAATTGCAAAAGAATTAGGCCTTAAAAAAATTACAGGTCTTAAAAAAATTGAGCTCACTTATCGTATCATTGATCATCAATCTACCTTGCCTGAACCAGGAGAAACTGTAGAAACAGTGACAGAGGCTCCCAAAGAAACTTCGGACAACAAAGAAACATCCGACACATCCAAAAGAACTCATCGCAAAAGAGCTGAAAAACCCAAAAACCAAGATAAGCCACAAGAAGAAAAAGAGGGGCAAAATAAAAACCGAAACAGCGGGAACCATCAAAATAAAAATAAAGACGATCGTACCCAAAACGGTAAAAACAATGGTAACACTAATACCAACGGAAACAACAACGGGAACAACAACAGCAAAGACCCTAACCACAACAAAGATAACCGCAACCGCTACCGCCAACCCGATTACGAGTTTGATGGCATTATAGAAAGCGAAGGCGTGTTGGAAATGATGCCTGAGGGTTATGGTTTCCTTCGCTCATCGGATTACAATTATTTGTCTTCTCCAGATGATATTTACGTTTCCAATTCGCAAGTGCGCTTGTTTGGACTCAAAACTGGGGATACCGTTTTGGGACATATTCGTCCGCCAAAAGAAGGCGAAAAGTATTTTCCGCTTATTAAGGTATCGCTCATTAACGGGCTTTCACCCGATATTGTAAGAGACCGCGTATCGTTTGAGCACCTTACGCCATTATTCCCACAAGAAAAATTTAACCTTGCCGATAAGCAAAGTACCATTTCTACTCGAGTAATGGATTTGTTTTGCCCTATTGGAAAAGGGCAGCGTGGTATGATCGTATCGCAGCCCAAAACAGGAAAAACAATGTTGCTTAAAGACGTGGCTAACGCCATTGCAGCAAACCACCCCGAAGTGTATCAAATTATTTTATTGATTGACGAACGCCCAGAGGAAGTTACCGATATGCAACGCAATGTAAAAGGCGAAGTAGTGGCCTCTACGTTTGACGAGCCCGCAGACCGCCACGTAAGGGTTGCCAATATCGTGCTCGAAAAAGCAAAACGCCTTGTGGAATGTGGACACGATGTGGTGATTTTATTAGACTCCATTACCCGATTGGCACGTGCGTATAACACCGTACAGCCAGCCTCTGGTAAAATTTTGAGTGGTGGTGTAGATGCCAATGCACTACACAAACCAAAGCGATTCTTTGGTGCGGCACGTAATATTGAAAATGGTGGCTCGCTATCTATTATTGCTACGGCACTTACCGAAACCGGCTCTAAAATGGATGAAGTGATTTTTGAAGAATTTAAGGGAACAGGAAACATGGAATTGCAGCTTGACCGCCGTATTTCTAACCGCCGTATTTTCCCAGCTATTGATTTGGTGTCTTCTAGCACACGCCGAGACGACTTGCTCTTAGACGAAAACACCATTCAACGCATGTGGATTATGCGTAAATACCTTGCTGACATGAACCCCGTGGAAGCCATGGAGTTTATCAGCGACCGTATCAAAAAATCATTAAACAACGAAGAGTTTTTGATTTCTATGAATGCATAAATCTTTGGTATACTAAAAGTAAAAAGGCTTCCAATTTGAAGCCTTTTTGTTTTGTTAGGTAAGCATCTACTTAAAGTGTGCTAACGTGCTTTGCTAGTTTTGACTTTAGGTTAGCCGCTTTGTTGGCATGAATGATGTTGTTTTTTGCCAACTTATCAATCATAGATGCTATAAGCGGAAACTTCTTTTCAGCCTCTTTTTTCTTTTCTAACGCTTTAAAGTCGCGGATAGCGTTACGGGTTGTTTTATGCTGAAAACGGTTACGTTGACGCTTTGTTTCGTTTGAACGAATTCTTTTTAAGGCGGATTTATGATTTGCCATATTTTAAATTTAGTAGCCCGTAGGGGAATCGAACCCCTCTTACCAGGATGAAAACCTGGCGTCCTAGCCGATAGACGAACGGGCCTTTCGGATTTTACGAGGTGCAAATTTATAGGATACCTAACAAACTTGCAACATATATTTTTGATTAGTACGCCTTAGCAAATAAAACCCGCTTTGTCGCTGGCTTTCCAGAGTATACACAAGTTCCATTTTCCGTTTTTCCATCAAGAGGAATGCATCGGATGGTCGCTTTAGTCGCTTCTTTAATAGCTGTTTCAGTAGCTTCGGTGCCGTCCCAAAACGCTGAAATAAATCCTCCTTTGGTTTCCAACACTTCCTTAAATGCATCAAAAGTATCCACTTCAGTGGTGTGTTCGGCTCTAAAGTCTTTAGCACGATCAAACAGTGCCTGCTGAATTTCTGTAAGCGTTGATTGAATTTCATTTACCAAATCTGACTGCGCAACGCTCTTTTTAGAAAGGGTATCGCGGCGAGCCAATTCTGCCGTGCCGTTTTCCAAATCTCTTGGGCCAATACCAATGCGTAAGGGTACTCCTTTAAGTTCGTATTCGTTAAACTTAAAGCCGGGTTTGTGTGTATCGCGGGTATCAAAATGCACACGAATATCCGCTTTTTGCAATTCCGTAACAATGGGCGCAACAGCAGCCTCAATGGCAGTGCGTTGCTCGTCACCTTTATAAATAGGAACAATCACCACTTGATAAGGTGCCAATTCGGGAGGCAATACCAAACCGTTATCATCGCTATGCGTCATGATAAGTGCCCCCATAAGTCGAGTAGAAACACCCCACGAAGTAGCCCATACATGCTCTAGCCCACCTTCTTTGGTGGCAAATTTCACATCAAAGGCTTTGGCAAAATTCTGCCCTAAAAAGTGCGAAGTACCCGCCTGCAATGCCTTTCCGTCTTGCATCAATGCCTCAATGCAGTAGGTTTCAACTGCTCCCGCAAAACGCTCCGCCGCTGACTTTACCCCTTGTATCACAGGAATTGCCATATATTTTTCTACAAAATCGGCATATACCCCATTCATGCGTTTGGCTTCTTCCAAAGCCTCCGCTTCGGTGGCATGGGCGGTATGCCCTTCTTGCCATAAAAATTCGGCAGTGCGCAAAAACAAGCGTGTACGCATTTCCCAACGCACCACATTTGCCCATTGGTTTAGTAAAATCGGTAAATCACGATAGGATTGTATCCAGTTTTTATAGGTGCTCCAAATAATTGCCTCGCTCGTTGGGCGAACAATAAGTTCTTCTTCTAATTTTGCTTTAGGATCCACACGAAGTTTACCCACTTTGTCTGGATCGTTTTCTAAGCGATAATGCGTTACTACGGCACATTCTTTAGCAAATCCCTCAGCATTTTGCTCCTCCGCTTCAAACAAACTTTTAGGCACAAAAAGGGGGAAATAAGCATTGCTATGTCCTGTTTCTTTAAATTTTTTATCTAAAATGGCTTGCATACGCTCCCAAATAGCATACCCATAGGGTTTGATTACCATACAGCCACGCACGGCTGAAGTCTCTGCTAAATCGGCTTTTACCACCAGTTCATTATACCATTTGGAATAATCCTCGGCACGAGTTGTTAAATGCTTCCCCATAAGTTTGGCACAACTTTTGATTTTTAATGAGTTGTAGTGCAAAACTACTTAAATTTGAAGTTAATTAAACGTTTCAGCCATGAGAACTATTTACCAACAACATCGTTTTAAAAATATACCCACCACTTTGGTTTTATTTTCAGCAATTCTCTTTGTTGGTTGCAGTGGGTATCAATCCGTCTCATATTATCAAGACGGCATCTATGGCGAAGCACCCATGCAGGAAGTTCCACAACAAGCTGTAAATACAACAGAAGCCCCGCAACAAAGTGGGTCATACTATAAAAATTACTTTGCTGAAAAGGCATCCCAAGGCATTCAAGACGATTATATTTTCACAAATCCCGAACAGTATCAAAGTCCGGCACCCGAACAAACCAGTGCGGGAAACTATCAGGCACATGGCTCTTGGGGTGATCAATCTGACAGGATAAATGTGAACATCATATACAACCGCCCACTTGGTTGGAATTGGGGATGGGGTTGGTACGATGCGCCATACACTTTTGGTCGCTCTGCTTTTTGGGGATACAATTACCACCCTTGGTATTTTACATTTGATCATTACCACAATCCGTATTACAACCCCTATCGTTGGGAATGGGGATATCGCAGTCCGTATTGGAATCGATGGAATCGTTGGGATAACCGATATCCTTACTGGGGAAACAGGTATCATAACGGAAGCGTTTACCGAAATACGCCTACGTACAGTAGGATAAGAGGAGGGCGTGGCGAAAGTGGTGTTTCTAGGTCATCATCGAGAAGTTCAAATGGGCAAAGTGCCAACACTGAAAGAAGACAAACAAACTCCAGAAACAATGGTTCATTAAGGGATAATATGCGTCGCTCAAGAAACAATAATTCGTATTCTACAAACTCCACCCAGCGTCAGCAAAGAGATGCCACGACTACAAACAGTCGCAGTAGAAGTGATAATTCCTATAATCAACCGAACAACAACAGTTCTCGAAGTAGTAATAGCAGCTACAGCAGAACAAGATCTTCGTCAAATAATAACTTTAGCAGGACATCTGCAGGAAGTAGAAGTTCAAGCAGTGGTTTGTCATCAAGAAGTAGATCATCAACAAGAAGGTAATATGAAAAAGAAAAGTCTAATTTTTGGAATGCTATGCGCATTCCTTTCAGGGAGCATTATACACGCTCAAAACCTAAATGAAGTGGTGCGTTACAGTACCGAAACCCTTAACGGCACAGCACGTTATCAAGCCTTAGGAGGTGCTTTTGGAGCGCTTGGGGGTGATTTATCAGCAATTAGCAACAACCCCGCTGGATCAACTGTTTTTGCCTTTAATGAGGCAAGTGTGACTGCTGACTTTCAAAGCTTTGAAAACGATGCTACGTTTTATGGAAATCAAGAAAGTGATCAGAAAAATTCATTTAACATTGGTCAGGTTGGATTTGTATTAGTGCTTAAAAACCCGTCATCCTCCAAATGGGATAAACTCGCTTTTGGGTTTAATACGCATCTGGTAAACAATTTTAATAAGCAAGTATATTTTGAAGGAACAAATATCAATCGTGGGTTGCAAACCTATTTTTTGGCACATGCAACTGGTGTTTCTCATGATTTTGATTTAAGGGATACTAGAAATATTTCAAGTGAATACCTTTTTCAAGGAAATCGAGGGTATGGCGCACAACAAACCTATTTGGCATTACGAAGCCATCTCATGAATTACGATGAAGACAAAAATGAGTATTATGTTCCTGGTATTATCAATCCGAACGAGGGTAAAGGCGTTAACCAAACTCATTTGGTCTATTCCAAAGGGGGGCAACGCTTATATACCTTAAATTTTGCAGGGAGGTATAACGAAAAACTTTCAATTGGTGCCAATCTTAATTTTTATTCTATTGATTATTCAGAAACCAAAGAAACGTTTGACTCTTACACAGATCAAGCAAACTCTTTTATCAAAGAAGCATTATTTCAGGAAGAACTTCGCACATTTGGAACAGGTGTCTCATTACAAGTTGGTGCAATTTTTCAGGCATCCAAAGCACTACGCCTAGGGATAAGTTACACCTCACCAACATTTTACTCATTGGAAGATGAGCAAATGCAAGCATTGAGTGTAAAATCACAAGACGATTTGGACGGGGATATATTTACAGAAGAGATTAAACCAAATGTAGTTAATATTATTGGACCATATAATGTTCAAACGCCGTCTAAAACCCAAGCAAGTGCGGCGTTGGTTGTTGGTACAAGCGGATTTATTAGTGCTGATTTTGGTGTGAAAAATTTTGCCAATTCGAACATAAGTGATAACGCCGGTACAGATTATGGTTATTTAAACAATCGTATCGAAAATGACCTCGATTCAAGTACGTTTATGCGGATTGGAGGTGAAAAGCGCTTTGGCGATTTCACCCTACGGGGAGGTTATTGGATGGAGCAAAGTCCATATAAAAACAATATGATAAAGGAAGATTTTACAGGTTATTCACTTGGTCTGGGGATTCGGTTTGGGGGAAGTGCCTTGGACTTTGCGTTTAGTGCAACTGACCAAAAATATAAGCAGCAAATGTATAGTTTAGGGCTAACCGATGCTGCAGATATAGGCCAACGAGCGGAGCAAATCGCACTCACATATAGCTTTAGTTTCTAAACGAAGTTAATTTTTCCGAATGTAGTATCTTTGCAAATTATGAAGGATGCTATGAAATTTGACCGATTGCTTAAAGAGACCCTTGCGGACATCAACGACGATGATCACCTAAGCGGAAACATCAACACGCCGCTGCGTGACGAT
The DNA here is from genome assembly GCA_017856205.1 of Flavobacteriaceae bacterium. Lineage (GTDB taxonomy): Bacteria > Bacteroidota > Bacteroidia > Flavobacteriales > Flavobacteriaceae > UBA7446. The sequence continues at coordinate 13,744 of JAFMFL010000002.1, read as the reverse complement.
GCTTTTGAAATGTCAAACAATGAAAAAATTGTGAGCATTGAAAAAGACGTAACCCGCATTCTGGAAACCTTAGGTATGGATCTTACAGATGATAGCCTACGAGGAACGCCCAAGAGAGTTGCCAAAATGTTTGTCAGTGAACTTTTTGCAGGACTACATCCCGACAACAAACCCAGCGCATCTACCTTTGATAACAAATACAAGTATGGCGAAATGCTGGTGGAAAAAAACATCACGCTCTACTCTACTTGCGAGCATCATTTGCTGCCCATAGTAGGTAAAGCTCACGTTGCCTATATTTCCAATGGTACTGTGGTTGGGCTTTCCAAAATGAATCGTTTAGTGGACTATTTTGCTAAGCGACCACAGGTGCAAGAGCGCCTTACTATACAGGTGGTAAAAGCCCTGCAAGAAGTGCTAAACACTAAGGACGTTGCTTGTGTGATTGATGCCAAACACCTATGCGTAAATGCGCGTGGTATTCGTGACATAGACAGCAGCACAGTAACCGCAGAATTTGGTGGCGCTTTCAAAAAAGCTGAAGTCAGAAAAGAGTTTTTGGGGTACCTAAACCTTGACACCTCATTTTAATTTATGAGTGATACATCCTCATCTTTGCATATTTTCAATTCGCTAAGCGGTAAAAAAGAGCTTTTTACTTCCATTGAAGATAAGCATGTGGGCATGTATGTTTGTGGTCCAACGGTGTACAGCAATGTACATTTGGGTAATTGCCGCACGTTTATCTCATTTGATTTGGTGTACCGCTACCTCAAACATTTGGGCTATTCGGTGCGTTATGTGCGTAACATAACAGATGCCGGACACTTAGAGCACGATGCCGATGAGGGTGAGGACAGGATTTCAAAAAAGGCTCGTCTGGAACAAATTGAACCAATGGAAGTGGTGCAACGCTATACGGTAGATTTCCATCAAACCTTAGCTGCCTTTAACACACTTCCACCAAACATTGAGCCCACCGCAACGGGGCACATTATTGAACAAATTGAAATAGTTAAAGGAATTATCGCAAATGGATTAGGCTACGAGGTCAATGGGTCTGTGTATTTTGATGTCCAAAAATATAATACAACCAAGCATTACGGCGTGCTTAGTGGACGTAAGTTGGAAGATATGATTCACAACACGCGGTCACTTTCGGGGCAAAGCGATAAGCGTTCTCCTCAAGATTTTGCGCTTTGGAAAAAAGCCGAACCTCAACACATTATGCGGTGGCCCTCGCCTTGGGGCGATGGTTTTCCAGGTTGGCATTTGGAATGTACGGCAATGAGCACCAAATATTTGGGGGAACAGTTTGACATTCACGGAGGAGGTATGGATTTAAAATTCCCGCACCACGAATGTGAAATTGCACAAGCTGAAGCCCTAAACCAAAAAAGCCCTGTTAATACGTGGATGCATGCCAATATGCTCACGCTTAATGGCAAAAAAATGGCAAAATCCACAGGAAATAATATTTTGCCAAACGAACTTTTTAGCGGGTCAAATCCTGTGCTTTCAAAAGCATTTTCGCCAGATGTGGCACGTTTCTTTATGCTACAAGCGCACTATCGTAGTATTTTGGATTTAAGTAGCGATGCATTAGAGGCTGCCGAAAAAGGCTATAAACGCTTAATTCAAGGCATTGAACTGTTATCAGATTTACCCACAAGCAACAAAAGCAGTGTTGATATTAACGCGCACATTGACACCTATTATGCTGCCATGAATGATGATTTTAACAGTCCGGTGCTTATTGCGCAACTGTTTGAAACGGTCAAACTCATCCATCGTTTGAAAAAAGGGGAAGAAACCCTAACGGCTACGGACGTGGAAAAACTCAGTAATTCCGTACACGGATTTGTATTTGATGTGTTGGGATTAACCCTAACCACAAAGGAAGAAGATAATACGTATCTGGATAAAGCCTTATCGGTGCTGATTGATTTGCGCGAGCAAGCAAGGGCAAATAAAGACTTCGCCACCGCTGACCGTATTCGGGACGAACTATTAGCCAAAGGGATTCAACTCAAAGATGGTAAAGACGGTACTACTTACGGCTTGTCGTCATGAAAAAAGTACTGATTTTCCCCTTTGTTATTCTTATTCGCATCTACCAAACACTTATTTCTCCCCTACTTCCCTCTACATGTAGATTTCATCCCACTTGTTCTCAATACAGCATAGAAGCACTACAAAAACACGGGATTTGGAAAGGTAGCATATTGGCAATCAAGCGCATAAGTCAGTGCCATCCGTGGGGCGGAAAAGGACACGATCCTGTACCGGATTAGGTAAAATTTTCCTGTATATTTAGGCAAAATTTAATCCATGTTAGCACTCAAATTTTTGTGGGCGCCCGACCCCGTAGCCATCAGTCTTGGCAGTTTTAATGTTTACTACTACAGCTTAATGTTTGTAATTGCCTTTGCCTCGGGGCTTTACTTGATGAAATTCATGTACAAAAAAGAGGGAGTTTCCTTGGACTACCTAGACCCACTTTTAGTGTATATGGTAGCAGGGACACTCATTGGCGCACGTCTAGGAGAGGTGTTTTTCTACAACTGGGATTATTTCCAAAACAACCTACTCGAAATTATTTTGCCTGTAAATATCACTGAAGATGGATGGAAATTTGTGGGATTTAGAGGGTTGGCAAGTCACGGCGCGGTCATAGGAATTTTATCTGCACTGTACCTCTACACCAAAAAATACAAATATGCATCTATGGTTTGGCTGCTTGATCGAATTGCCATTACGGTTGCTTTTGGTGGTGTTTTTATACGAATTGGAAACTTTTTTAACTCCGAAATTGTAGGAAAATACACAGGAAGTAGTTTTGGTGTTGTGTTTCAAAACAAGGGAGAAACCTTGCCTAGACACCCTGTTCAACTCTATGAATCGTTAGGTTATTTTATTGTATTTATAATCCTCTTTTTAATCTATAAAAACTCCCGCTTCAGAAATCAAAAAGGCTTTTTGATTGGTGCTTTTTTCAGCTTACTATTTACCGTTCGGTTTTTTGCCGAGTTTGTAAAAGTAAGTCAAGGAGGTTTTGGAGAAAAGATAGGTTATCTTTCCACTGGACAATGGCTTAGCATTCCGCTTATACTATTGGGATTAGCGTTAATCGCCCTTTCGTACCAAAACAAAGCAAAGGCTTAGTCGTTTTCCTTGTTCTTTTTAGAGGTATCGAACATTACCGGCGTGGCAATAAACAACGACGAATAAGTACCCACAAGCACTCCAACAATAAGGGCGAACATAAATCCACGGATAGCTTCTCCTCCGAAAATAAATATCGCTAACAATACCACCAAGGTGGTAAGTGACGTATTGATGGTTCTACTCAACGTACTATTGAGGGCGCTGTTTACCGTTTTGCTGCTTTCCCAACCAGTATGCAAGCGTGTAAATTCTCGAATACGATCAAATACTACAACGGTATCGTTTAAGGAATATCCGATTACAGTAAGTATAGCAGCAATAAATGCTTGATTGATTTCCATGCTAAACGGCATAAATGTGTATGCAATTGAAAATACACCCAATACGATTAGTACATCATGGAATACTGCAGCAACCGCACCAAGTGAATATTGCCATTTGCGGAAGCGCAACAAAATATACAGGAACACCACAATGAGCGATCCAAATACCGCCAAAAAGGAGTTTTTCTTAATATCATCAGCAATGGTGGGTCCTACTTTGATAGACGACATAATACCCACTTGCTTGTCTTCAGCACCGTTAACAAAATCATCATAAGATAAGTTTTGTGGCAGATAAGTAGAAAGACCGCTGTACAGTGCCTGTTGGATTTCGTTATCCACTTCGGTTCCTTCCGCGTCAACTTTGTAGTTGGTGGTGATTTTTAACTGATTGTCCTCACCAAAGGTTTTGGCTTCGGCACTTCCAAGAAGTGATACCAGCTGTGCCTGTGCGTCAGAAGGATTCACTGCCTGCTCAAAACGAACAGTATAGGAGCGTCCACCAACAAAATCAACACCTTGATTTAATCCCTTTGTGAAAAGAGAGAAAACACCAATAGTAATAAGTGCACCAGAAATTACGTAAGCAATCTTGCGTTTTTTAAGGAATGCAATTGCTAGGTTTCGGAATAGATTTTTGGTTGCTTTAGTAGCAAACTCAAGCGAATATCCTTTACGAAGGCGTCCATCTACAAGAAGTCTTGTAACAAAAATAGCGGTACACAACGAAGTAGCAATACCAATTAGCAATGTGGTAGCAAAACCTTTGATAGGTCCTGTTCCAAAAATAAATAAGATAAATGCCGTGAGTCCAGTGGTAATATTTGCATCTAAAATAGAAGACAACGCATTTTTGAATCCATCAGAAACGGCTTGTTTTTGACCTTTTCCTTTGACTAATTCTTCACGAATACGCTCAAAAATAAGCACGTTGGCATCTACCGACATACCAATAGTAAGTACGATACCTGCAATACCAGGAAGTGTAAGAACAGCACCAAGCCCAGCAAGAATACCAAAAATCAATACGATATTCAGGGTTAGTGCAATGTCGGCATACAGTCCGGCACGACCATAATAGAAAATCATCCATGCCAACACCAAAAGCAGTGCAATCACAAAAGAATTGATTCCACTCTCAATAGCTTCTTGACCAAGCGAAGGCCCAACAATTTCAGATTGAATAATTTCGGCAGCAGCAGGAAGTTTTCCTGCACGCAATACGTTTGCCAAGTCAATGGCTTCGTTAAGGGAAAACTGACCCGAAATTTCAGAACGTCCACCCGCAATGGCGCCTTTAGAAACACCAGGAGCAGAATATACCACATCGTCCAATACAATGGCGATATTGCTCCCCTCACGAAACGCTTTGCCTGTCATATCCTCCCAAATACGCGAACCTTTTCCGTTCATCTGCATGGAAACGGCAGGCGCACCAAGTTGGTCATATGTTTGTGCTGCATCTACAATTACGCTACCGCTAAGTGGTGGTTCGTTGGATCTGTTTGCTTTGACTACGTATAAATCAACTAAATCGGTTTCCGCACTGGGAATTCCCCATAAAAATTTGGTAAAACGCAAATCGGCAGGAAGTAACGCACGCACATCCGAACGATTAAGATACTCTTCCAATATAGGTTGGTCTTTTGCATCGACTTGCAACAGCACTGGGCCGCCAGCATAACCAGCTCCTTTAACATAGTCGTAGATGGGGTTTACCACTGTACTTATTGAATCTTGCTGCGCAGATACGTCTGAAAGCAAATCGTCAATTTCCGAAGTCTCTTCAGTAGTGGTTTCCTTTTCGGCTGCAACAACCGTTTTGAGCAATTCGTTGGCTTGCGCCAAAAACGTACCATAGGATTGGTTTGAAGCCGTCTCCCAAAATTCAAGTTGCGCTGTACTTTGCAAGAGATTTTTTACACGCTCAACATCACGTGCTCCAGGTAACTCAACCAAAATACGCCCCGAATTTCCTAATCGTTGAATGTTAGGCTGAGTAACGCCAAACTTATCGATACGCTTCCGCAATACCTCGAATGCCGAAACAATGGAAGCATCAATTTTTTTACGAATAATAGGTTGCACCTCCTCATCGGACATATTAAAGTTGATGTCATCGCTGAGTGTACGATTGGCAAAAATATCTGGACTTGCGAGCTTTGAGTCGCCTTTAAGTGCGTCAAAGGCTTCGAAAAAACTTTCTACATAGGTGTCATCAGAAGATTTTTGCAAGGCATCAGCGTCTTCTAAGGCACGGTTAAACAATGGATTACGCGAGTTTTCTGCTAATCCTTTCAAAATATCTTTTACAGATACTTGCAAAATAACATTGATTCCTCCTTTAAGGTCAAGGCCTTTGTTGAGTTCGCGATCCTTTGCCGTTGCATACGAAGTATATCCAAAAGCGGTTTCGTTTGAAATAGAGTCCAAATAGTTCCGCTCAGCAATATCCACAAGCGCAAAATAGTTTGCATCATCGGGGTTTACCGATGCTTGTGCAAACGTCTTTGCGTCTGACTCAATCTTGGAGGTAACAAAGGTGAATGAAAGTTGGTATAGGCTGACAAGGCCAAACAAAACGGCAAAAAGTCTGATAAGTCCGTTATTCTGCATGATAAAGAATTTAGTGTCGTATATGAGACGAGCAAATATAACGTATCCGCCCAGATTAACAAATACCTAATTAAAGAGCTGAAAAATTACGAAAGAATACTGTCTAAAGCTGCATTCATGGTACGAACAGCAGCAGCACTTTTGTCAAATGTTGCTTGTTCTTCTTCGGTAAGATGTACATCTACGATAGATTCCCATCCGTTACGTCCAATAACACAAGGCACGCCAATACAAATATCCTCTTGTTTGTATTCCCCTTCAAGATAAACTGAACAAGGAATAATACGTTTTTGATCGTTCAAAATACTGTCAACCAAATAGGCAACAGAAGCTCCAGGAGCATACCACGCCGATGTTCCCAGTAGTTTTGTGAGCGTTGCTCCGCCCACCATAGTGTCAGCAGCAACTTGCTTTAATGCATCATCTTCCAGTAAAGTAGAAACAGGAATACCATTGTATGAGGCCAATCGCGTAAGTGGAATCATGGTTGTATCGCCGTGACCGCCGATAACCATACCGTGAATATCGTTAGCGGGCTTATACAAAGCTAGTGACAAATAGGTTTTGAATCGTGAGCTATCAAGTGCACCACCCATTCCAATAATGCGATTTTTAGGCAACCCCGTTTTTTTCAACGTCAAATAGGTCATGGTATCCATGGGATTTGACACCACCACAATAATGGTATTTGGCGAGTTTGCCAAAACATTTTCGGAAACAGATTGAACAATTCCTGCGTTTATGCCAATAAGTTCTTCGCGCGTCATGCCAGGCTTTCGTGGAATACCGGAAGTGATAACGACCACATCGCTGTTGGCAGTTTTGGTGTAATCATTTGTTGTCCCAACAATTTTGGTATTAAAGCCAAGTGTGGTAGCGGTTTGCATCATATCAAGGGCTTTACCTTCAGCAAAACCTTCTTTAATATCGAGCAATACAACTTCGCTTGCAATGCGTTGTGTAGCAATGGCATCTGCACAAGTGGCGCCAACATTTCCGGCACCAACAATAGTAACTTTCATGTGTTTGTTATTTTGGTTTTGCAAAAATACGGCTTGAAGCTTAATCCCGAAAGATTAGGCATCAATATTTGCATAGATGGCATTCTTTTCAATGAATTCGCGACGTGGCGGCACCTCATCACCCATAAGCATGGAGAAAACACGGTCAGCCTCGCCCCCATTATCAATAGTAACTTGACGTAAGGTTCTGAACTCTGGATTCATGGTGGTGTCCCAAAGTTGCTCTGCATTCATCTCTCCTAAACCTTTATATCGTTGTACCGATGCGCCTTGACCAAAGTCTTGAAGCAGTCTATCACGCTGATCGTCATCCCAAGCATATTGTTTTTTAGTTCCCTTTTTGACTAAATAAAGTGGCGGGGTGGCAATATACACGTAGCCATTTTCGATAAGCTCACGCATATAGCGGAAAAAGAAGGTCAAAATAAGGGTTGAAATATGACTTCCATCAACATCGGCATCACACATAATTACAACTTTATGATAGCGTAATTTTTCCAAATTTAGCGCTTTGGCATCTTCTTCGGTACCTATGGTTACGCCCAATGCTGTATAGATGTTTCGAATTTCTTCGTTTTCAAACACTTTGTGTTGCATGGCTTTTTCCACGTTAAGGATTTTACCACGTAATGGCAAAATGGCTTGAAAATTTCGATCACGACCTTGCTTTGCCGTACCACCTGCCGAATCTCCCTCTACCAAAAACACCTCGCACAAATGCGGATCTTGTTCTGAGCAATCGGAGAGTTTTCCAGGCAAGCCTCCCCCGCTCATTACGGTTTTGCGCTGTACCATTTCACGGGCTTTGCGCGCAGCATGTCTTGCTTGGGCTGCCAAAATCACTTTTTGGACAATGGATTTGGCATCGTTGGGATGCTCTTCCAAATAGTTTTCTAGCATTTCAGAAACGGCTTGTGAGACCGCCGCACTCACTTCTCTGTTTCCTAGTTTTGTTTTGGTTTGTCCTTCAAACTGCGGCTCGGCAACCTTAACGGACACAATTGCTGTTAGCCCTTCACGAAAATCATCACCAGATATTTCAAATTTGAGCTTATCAAGCATACCTGATGCGTCAGCATATTTTTTCAATGTGGTTGTTAGACCACGTCTAAAACCAGATAGATGCGTACCGCCTTCGTGCGTGTTGATATTGTTTACGTATGAATGTAAATTCTCAGTAAAAGAAGTGTTGTAAATCATAGCCACCTCAACAGGAATTTCATTTTTCTCCCCTTCCATTGAGATGACATCGGCAGTAATGGGTTCCCGGTTGGCATCCAAAAATCGGATAAATTCTTTTAACCCTTCTTCAGAATGAAATAACTCCCCAACAGACTCCCCTTTTTCATCTTTATGTCTATGATCAGTAAGTTGGATTTTGATTCCTTTATTCAAAAAAGACAATTCCCGCATCCGGCTTGCAAGGGTATCATAGTTGTATTCTATGGTTTGGGTAAAAATGGTTGTGTCAGGTAAAAAAGTAACAACAGTACCTGTTTTGGTGGATTCGCCAACTGTTTTTGCAGGGTAGAGTGCTTTTCCACGTTCATATTCTTGCTCCCATACTTTACCTTCGCGATAAACGGTTGCCTTGAGTGTTTCTGAAAGTGCATTCACACACGACACACCTACGCCGTGTAGTCCACCCGATACTTTATAGGAATCTTTATCAAATTTACCTCCAGCGCCAATTTTAGTCATTACCACCTCAAGAGCAGAAACACCTTCTTTTTTGTGCATCCCCACAGGAATTCCACGTCCGTTATCTTCAACTGTAATGGAGTTATCTTCGTTGATTTGGACAGTAATAAGGTCACAGTGCCCTGCAAGTGCCTCATCGATGGAATTATCTACAACTTCATAAACAAGATGGTGCAATCCACGAACACCTACATCTCCAATATACATAGACGGACGCATGCGCACATGCTCCATTCCTTCTAACGCCTGTATGCTATCTGCGGAATAATTTTGATTGGGTTGTTCACTCATATAATCTGATTAAGAAAAAGCTATTCTTACAAATTTAACGTAAAAGCCTCACTTTTAAGGTTAAAGTGAGGCTTGTTTTACGTCAAGTTATCAACATCATTTGTGTAAAAAAACTCCTATTCATAAGCGTCTAGGTGTACGGCACCAATAGCACGTCCAGAAGGCTCGTTCATGTTTTGAAATGATGCATCCCAAGCCAATGCCGTAGGCGTACTACACGCCACAGAAGGCACGGAAGGAACAGTCAAGGCTGCAGCCTGTGAAGGAAAATGTTCCTCAAAAATGCTACGGTAGTAATATTCTTCTTTGGTGCGAGGTGGCTGAACTGGAAAGCGGTGGCTTACTTGCGCCATTTGCGCATCGGATACAGCCTCCTCAACAACTTCTTTTAGGGAGTCAATCCAACTGTAGCCCACTCCGTCGCTAAACTGCTCTTTTTGACGCCAAGCCACCGATGCTGGTAGTTCGTCCTCAAAAGCCTTTCTCAGCACCCATTTTTCCATGCGCTCTGGCGTAATCATTTTATCTTTTGGATTGATGCGCATCGCAACATCCATAAACTCTTTGTCCAAAAATGGCACTCGCCCCTCTATACCCCAAGCCGCTAACGACTTGTTAGCGCGTAAACAATCGTACTGGTACAACTTCTCAAGTTTTCGGACGGTCTCTTTATGAAATTCCTCTGGATTTGGTGCTTTGTGAAAATATAAATACCCACCAAACACCTCATCGGCACCCTCGCCAGAAAGCACCATTTTTATTCCCATAGACTTTATTAAACGAGCAAGCAAATACATAGGCGTAGATGCACGAACAGTAGTAATGTCATAGGTCTCTAAATGATAAATGACATCTTTGATGGCATCCAATCCTTCTTGTACGGTAAAAGTCACTTCATGATGCACTGTTCCAATCTTATCGGCAACCACTTGAGCAGCAGCCAAATCGGGCGAGCCTTCCAATCCGATAGAAAAAGAATGTAATTGTGGCCACCATGCTTCTTGTTTATCATCAGCTTCAATACGATTTTTAGCAAACTTTTTGGCTAACGCTGAAGTAATAGAGGAGTCCAATCCACCCGAAAGCAAAACACCATAAGGCACATCGCTCATCAATTGTCTATGTACGGCATCTTCCAATGCTTTTCCTAAATCACCGATACTCGTTTCGTTATCTTTAACAGCGTCATAATCCTCCCAATCGCGTGTGTACCACTTTTTTGGTTCGTAGTCTTTTTCAGTCATGTAATGCCCTGGAGGAAAAACTTCAATGGTATGGCAAACGCCTTCTAATGCTTTGAGTTCTGATGCCACGTATCTCGTCCCGTTTTGGTCAAATCCATAATACAGCGGAATGATACCCATATGGTCGCGAGCAATAAGGAAACTTCTGTTGGCAGCATCATAGACCACAAAGCCAAAAATACCGTTTAAATCGTCAATAAAATCAGCGCCTTTTTGCTGATAGAGTGCTAATATAACCTCACAGTCAGAACCTGTTTGGAAGGCGTAATCTGGTGTTGTAGCACGAAGTTCACGGTGGTTATATATTTCTCCATTGGCAGCTAAAACCAAGTTTTTATCAGCACTATAGAGTGGCTGACGTCCAGAAGTTGGATCAACAATTGCCAATCGCTCATGTGCCATTACGGCAAAGTCATCGGCATGAATTCCACTCCAATCGGGGCCGCGGTGGCGGATTTTCTTTGACATTTCAAGAACCTGAGGGCGAAGCTCCTCAGCGGATTGCTTAATATCTAAAGCACAAACAATTCCACACATAGTTTAAATTTTGATGCAAATTTGTATTTTTTATTTTTATTTTAAACTATTATTTCTTTATTTAATTTAATTATCAAACTATAATTGAGTTTTTTATTTAATACTTTAATTAAATGTGATTGTTAAATATAAGTTTTCTTTAACTCCTTCTAAAAACATGCTTACTTTTATGGCAGATATGAGTTCGTCAATAATCAAAATAGAAAATGCAACCATCAACCAACACAAAAAGGTGGTATTGAAAGACGTTTCACTTGAAGTAGCTGAAGGGGCGTTTGTGTATTTTATTGGTAGAACGGGAAGCGGAAAGAGCAGTTTAATTCGAACAATGTATGCTGCACTACCACTTAACGAAGGGGAAATTACCATTTGTGATACGGCGCTATCATCACTCAAGAAAAGGCGCATTCATAAGCTGAGAAGAAAACTAGGCATTGTATTTCAGGATTTTAAACTCCTACCCGACCGAAATGTTAATCAAAACTTATCCTTTGTATTGCGTGCTACTGGCTGGAAAAACAAAGACGAGCGCAACGCTAGAATAAGCGAGGTATTGACGCTTGTTGGTTTGGAAGGCAAAGAAAAGCGTTATCCGCAAACCTTATCTGGTGGCGAACAGCAGCGACTATCTATTGCTCGGGCACTACTAAACAACCCAAAAGTTCTGCTTGCTGACGAACCCACAGGAAACTTAGACCCAATTACGCGTTGGGAAATCATGGAAGTGTTGCTTGAAATAAACAAAAAAGGCACTACCGTTTTGATGGCTACGCATGATTTTGGTATCATTCAAAAATATCCTGGTAAGACCTTTAAGTGTGAGGAGGGTAAGGTGTCTGAAGTAATGGTTAAAAATTAGCAGATTCAATCAGTTTTTTCCACTGTGTTTTTATGTTTTCAAATGATAAATGCTGCACTGATTTTATAGCATTTACTTTGCATTTTAGGTGTAATGTTTTGTCGGACTCCATGCGTGTAATTGCTTTTCTCAATCCGTTAATGTTTCCATTCTCTACGAGTAATCCATTATATTCATGCTGAATAATTTCAGACGGTCCTGTTGGACAATCATACGAAATCACTGGAGTTCCACAAGCCAAAGCCTCAATAAGCACCATAGGGAAACCCTCAAATTTGCTTGACAAAATAAAAAATTGAGCTTTTGTATAGTATTTAAATGGGTTATGCTGAAACCCTTTAAAATCCACAAATGCTTCACATTTTAATTCATGCGTTAACTCTATAAGTTCTTTTTTTAAAACACCGTCACCCAAAATTAGTAGATGCACGCCTGCTTCGGATAAACCCGATTTTGCATAGGCTTCAATCATATGATTAAAGCGTTTAACATTATCATCCATTCTACCAGCTGTCACTACAAATGGTTTATCCATCGTGATGGCTTCTTCCTTTTGCCTATCAATGAAATCAAAGTCAAGGGCATTATTAATCAATTCAATAGATTTTGGCTTTACAGGTATTTGTTTTGAGATTTCTTTTGATACGGCTACCGCGTGAGTGTTTTTATATACAAACCTTTCAAGAACCCTTGGGAAAAATGTATAATCATGTAAATTATGAATTGTGTAAATTTTTTTCTTGATTTTACGGTAAAAAACCAAAATAAAAACAAGTTCAATAAGGGCATTTCTCTTTGCTCTAAAGTCCAGCACGACATCAAACTTGTTTTTGAATGTTGTGTGCAACATTCGATAAAAAGCTCTGACTAAGGTAAAAATTGAGAAGTGACCTTTATTTAAACCTAAAGAGCTATAATTTCCTTTGAAGTCAAAATCTGAGTTATCATAACCCGAAACAATAGTCACATCATAGCTGTCAAAAATCATTTTACTAACCAGTGCCGCAACTCGCTCGGCACCCCCATTTCCCAATGAAGGTGTTACGATTAGGACTTTTCTTTTCAACATAATAAAATTGGAAATTTAGATTGTAATACATATTGTAAATTTGGTAAATAAAGTTTAAAAATTAATGGGACTTCACTCTTTTTGTGTCTTAATGTCTGTTCACAAGGAAGAAATTGGTTTATATTTCGAAAATGCTCTCAAAAGTATTTGGGATGAGCAAACGCTAAAACCAAATAAAATTATTGTAGTTGAAGATGGAAGTTTAAACAAAGAACTTAGTGTCATCTTGATGAAATACAAAAAGCTTTTGGGTAAGAAGCTTGTTAGAATTAAAAATAAAAATTCCGTTGGCTTAACAAAGTGTCTTAACATTGGCTTAAAGCATTGCGATACAGATTATATTGCCCGAATGGACAGTGATGATATTTCACTTGTAAATAGATTTGAAACTCAAGTGGCATTTTTGACTAATAACCCAGATATTGCAATTGTTGGCTCTAATGCCCAAAACATTGATGAAAACGGATTTATAGTTTCGCAAAGAAAAATGCCAACCACTCACAAAAAAATTTTGAAAATACTCCCAGTTTTTAACCCTTTAGTTCACCCCTCGGTAATGATCAATAAACGTGTTTTCAATTCAATTCAAGAGTATCCATCTATTGCTGCAACTTCCCAAGATTATGCATTATGGTTCTTACTAGCCTCAAAAGGTTTTAAATTTGAAAATATTGAGGAATCATTAATCAATTACAGAGTTATTCATAAGACAAAAAAAAGAAATATCTATATGTATGCTTGGAGTGAATTAAAAGTAAGGGTATATGGTTACAAAATCACCAAACAACCGGCACATAAATATGCTCTCATACCTTTTTTATACATTATTTCATTAATCCCTTATCCCTTTTTAAAAAAAATTAAAAACACTTTTTTAAAATTTAAATGAAAATCCTTTTACTTGGAGAGTATAG
>JAFMFL010000037.1 GCA_017856205.1 Flavobacteriaceae bacterium | reverse complement strand
AAACTCATGAGAAATATTGGTAAAAAATTGCATTTTTTTAAGGTGAAGCTCTTCTGTTTGCTCCCGTAGGTTTCTTTCAATCTCTACTTTTCTTCGCTCTAAAACCCGAAGTTTGATTAACCTAAAAATATAAAAGCTCAATGATAAGATGATTAACACATAGCATATTTTTGCGGTAATTGTTGCCCACCAAGGCGGCATCACTTTTATAAAAACACTTTTTGAATTAGTAGTCCATACACCATCATTGTTTGAGGCTTTTAATTTAAAGGTGTAATTTCCCGGTTTTATATTTGTATAAGTGGCTGTACGAAGATTACCAACATAGTTCCAGTCAGTTTCCAAGCCCTCTAAAATATAGGCATAATTATTTTTCTCTCCTCTTGTATGGTTTACCCCAATATAATCGATAGAAAAAGAAGATTGATTGTGATTTAAGAATAATGAATCGGAAAATTGTATGGTCTTTTTCAGCGGTCCGTGTTCTGACACTGAAATACGGTTATTCCCAATTTTTAGATGCTCTAACAAAATATTTGGAACATTTTTGTTGTTGTTGATACTATTAAAATCAAAAAAGTTAATCCCTTCACTAGTTCCCAAAAACAATGTATAGCCATCTGTAAAAAAAGAACTTCGATTAATTTTATTCCCCAACAAGCCATCATTAGATTCAAAAACTCTGAAATCTCCATTAGTGTTATTGTACTTTATTAGCCCATTGTCAGTACCAAGCCAATACATTCCATCGAAGGATTGTGTAATGGAATTGATGGTCATGTTGGGTAAGTCGCTCCCCTCTCCATGCCATTTAAAATTACCATCTGTACTTGAGTAGCTAAATAAACCATAACCATCAGTTCCAATCCAGATATTTTTATTTGCGTCCTCATAAAGTGAGAAAACAATGAAGTCAGAGATAGTATTTTTTGATGCTGCTATTATATTGCTGTTATAAGACCTAATGCTATTATCTTTTTGATTGTACCGATAAATCCCCCTCCTAGTTCCTAACCAAATATTATCATCTTTATCAACAATTACTTTTCGAATGTTGCCATTTTGTAATGCCAAATTTTGAAATGCCTCTCCATTATAGTGCTTTATTTCATCTGTTTTTGTATCATAAGACAATAATCCACCTAGAAAGGTTCCAATCCAAATTACACCTTTTGAGTCCTCTGAAAAACTCACAATTCTATTTGAAGAAACTGTTTTTGGATGGGATGTAGTACTGATATTAATAAAGCGTTTAGACCCATTATTCAGTAAATAAATTCCATTATACCAAGATGCTATCCATACATTTTGATTGCTGTCAATAAATATTGAAGGGATGTCAAGACTATTTAATCCATTGGCAATAGCGTTATTTGGGTTATTTAAATGAGTGTATGTTTTTTTATCCGGATTAAACACATAAACTCCCTTATCAATACAGCTGAACCACAATCGCCCAAATTTATCTTTTGCAATTGAAGAAACAGATGCAGGAAACGGTTCTACATCTTTAGTAATGTCGTTTTGAAAGAAGTTGAATTTAAAATGCTGTGGATCGTATTTATCAACCCCTTGATCATAATATCCTATCCAAATACGGTTACTGGCATCGCTGTGAATTTCCCAAACAGAATTTGAATGAATGCTATAAGAACTTCCAGATTCTTTCACGTACCTTTTAGAAATTTCTCCTTCATTATTTAACACAAAAAGTCCGTCATTCTCAGTCCCACACAACATCATTCCATTGGTGTATGTTTTGATGGAAAAAATTCTTTTTTCGCTTATGGGAAAGTGATCGATGTCTAAATAATTTATCTCTTTAGTGCTGATTTTTGCTACACCATTTTTAACAGTTCCAACCCAAACATTACCTAACATATCAGTTTCAAGGCTTAAAATTTCAGAAGATAATAGGGACTTATTTTTTAATACCCTGTCAGAAATTTTTTTAAGTTTTAGTTTTGTAAAGTCAAGTTGCATGATTCCCAAGTTTGTTCCCACCCATATTCGCTTAAGTTGATCTACAATCAACGCGTTCACCTGTAGTCCATTTTCATCTATATCAATGGATGCTTTTTGAAATTTTTTTGTGAGGGTGTTGAATACGTATATTCCCTTTTGGTGAGTTCCTATTATGATGTGATCATCGTTGAGCTTAGCAAGTGTATGAATGGGAAGCTTTTCACCAGGAGGGTTAAAATATGTGAAGGAGTCATTATGTTGATTATATACATTTAACCCATTATTTGTAGCAATCCATATAGCATCATCCTTTCCTAAGAGTAAATCATAAATTTCAGAACTTGACAAGCCTGAAGCAGTGTTTACATCATGCTTGAAAGTTTTCACATCGACTCCGTTATATTTTTTCAGACCTCCACCATATGTGCCTATCCACATTTGATTCATTGAATCGTCAATAATACAGGTAATGGCGCGCTCACCTATATCTTCATTAGTTTTCACAAACAGAAAGGGTTCACCTTGTGCAAAAACTAAATTTTTTACAAAAATTAAACAAGGAATTACATAGTGAAGTTTACTCATTGAAGCAAATATAATGTAACAAATATTTCATATCACCTTTAAAAGTGTAAATCTTAACTCATATGAAATAAATATAGCACATAATATTCATATAAATGCTTATTAATGAATTAAAAGTACTATTTTTATAAACATGCTTTAAAATACTACATGAAACTATTGTTTTTTTATTTGCCCTTTTTGGTTTTACCCTTTTGTTGTCTAAATGGTCAAAAAAAATCATCGGAAAATGAGCGCCCTAATATTATAATTTATATATCGGATGATCATAATGCATGGGATTTTGGTTCATTCGGAAATTGGCAAATAAACACCTCACATTTTGATCGTCTTGTCCGTGAAGGCATGGTGTTCTCAAACGCATACACTGCACAGGCAATATGTGCCCCTAGCCGCTCTCAACTCTTTACGGGTCTCTTTCCAATGCGCAATGGATGCATGGCTAATCACCTTCCTGTAATAAGTGTAAAAGATATAAACGATCATTTTGCCTCCATTGGTTATGAAGTTATTTTGGCAGGAAAAGGACACATTAAACCCTCTTCTGTTTTTAATTGGTCTCACTATTTCAAAACAGCAAGTAACAGAACTTTGCCTATCAATGATGTAACCGAATATATTAAAAAAGCAAATAAACCTTTCTGCATTATCTTCGCCTCTGACTTACCTCACGGCCCTTATCCGAAACAAAACAACTTTTCAGACAAACCGCTCGATTATGACCCAACACAGCTAAATAAAATATCTCGTGTAGATCAATATAAATCTGGATATTATCAAAATATTGAAGACGACAATGCACAGCTTGGAAAAGTTCTCAAAATGCTAGAAGGTCTTTCTATACTTGATACTAGTCTATTTATGTATTTATCCGACCATGGTTTGAAGGGGAAATGGAGTGTTCGTGAGACTGGACTGAAAATACCTTTGGTAGTGCGTTGGCCCAACCGAGTTAAGCCTAAAACTCAAAGCGATCAATTGGTGACAATTGTTGATATATTACCCACAATCTTGGAAGCTGCAGGCGGAGGAGTTCCAAAAAACATAGATGGTATTAGTTTTTTATCAATTCTTGATGGATCAGAAAATAAAATTCGTGATTATGTATATGGAATTTCAACACGTCAAAACATTCAAAAATGCTATGTTTTCCCATCTAGATCAGTCAGAAATAAGCGGTACAAGTACGTGCGTAACTTCAACTCCAATGAGGTTGTTGAACAAAACATGACTAGCAATGAAACGGTAAACGCCTTTATTAAAAGAGGTGCAAAAGCATTTTCAGAAGCCCCATTTGAAGAATTATATGACTTAGAAAATGATCCTTATGAACATCAAAATTTAGCCTCCAACAAAAAACTTACAAAAATTAAAAATCAATTGGCAGAAGAATTATTGCAATGGATGACACAACAAAATGATTTTTTGATTGATAATGTCATGCCCTTGATAAAGCCTACATTACATCCACTTGATAAAACCTCAAAATGGAATAATCCTCCAAAATCATTGATTGGAGCATTAAATGACACAGATTATTTATCGCTTCATTATTAAATGGGACTCTTGTTCTAGTTTTTGCACAATTTATTATAAACCTAGGCCAACTACTGTAATATATTTGAAATATTACTAAACTAAAATGTATGCAATACAGTAGATTTCCAATATTACTAGTTTTATTTTTTTGTTTCATGGCAATCACTTCGTGTAGCCAACTGACAGAAAAATTTAATTCATCTCCTGACTTTTTAAACCCACCATTGGTTAGCGAAATTTACACAGCTGATCCATCAGCACATGTGTTTAATAACAGGATTTATATTTATGCCTCGCACGATATTGAGTCTGGCGGAATTGAGGATGATAGTGGAAATCATTTTAATATGATTGACTATCATGTTTTATCAATGAATTTGGACGGGAGCGATGTTACTGTTCACCCTGTTGGCCTTTCTGTTGGTGACGTCACATGGGCTGAAAGCAAGTTTTGGGCACCAGATGCTGCATACAAGAACGGAACTTATTACCTTTATTTTCCAGCAAAAGATGCAAATAACATTTTCAGATTAGGAGTTGCAACCTCTTCTAGCCCAGAAGGGCCGTTCACTCCTCAACCGACTCCTATGCAAGGAAGCTATAGTATTGACCCCGCTGTTTTTGTTGATGATGATGGAAGTGCTTACATTTATTTTGGTGGTATTTGGGGTGGTCAGTTACAACGCTGGGAAAATGGCACATATGACGAAAATGGGTCATTAAAAGATTTAGGTGATGCTGACGATCCTGCTATTTTGCCTAGAATGGCAAAGTTGAAAGACGATATGCTTGAGTTTGCCGAAGAAGTCAAATCAATTGAGATTATGGACAAATCAGGTAATCCTATTTTAACTAAAGATTTGGATCGTCGTTTCTTTGAAGCGCCTTGGATTCACAAACACAATGGAATATACTACTTGAGTTACTCAACAGGAGATACCCATCTGATTGCTTATGCAACAAGCGATAATCCATATGGTCCCTTTATTTATCAAGGAGTGCTAAATGAGCCCGTTCAGGGTTGGACAAATCATCACTCAACCATTAAAGTTGGGAAAAAGTGGTTCTTCTTTTATCATGACACTGAATTATCTGGAAAAACCCATCTAAGGAATGTTAAATTCACTACTTTTAAACATAATAAGGATGGAAGTATAGATCCTATAAAAACCTATTTTGGAAACGACTGGAGATTCTAGTTATCCAAAACCACTTCAAGTATGTATAATATCGGATATGATATTGGCAGTTCTTCGGTAAAAGCTGCTATTATTGATGTAAAGACAGGCAAGCAAATTGCTGTTACTCATGAACCTGAAGGTGAGATGGGCATGATAACACCTGAGATTTCATGGGCTGAACAAGATCCTGAACTTTGGTGGAAGTTAGTGTGTAAAGCCACACAAAAATTACTTAAACATACGGGTATAGATTCAAAAAAAATCATCGGTATAGGAATCGCATATCAAATGCATGGTCTCGTGGTTGTTGATAAAACAGGCATCCCGTTGCGAAATGCAATTATTTGGTGTGACAGTAGGGCAGTTGATATTGGAAATGATGCCTTCAAGGCTTTGGGTACAAAAAAGTGCAAAGAACATTTGTTAAACAGCCCTGCAAATTTTACCGCTTCTAAGTTGAAATGGGTTTGTGAAAATGAACCAGAAGTTTATGCAAAAATTTATAAGTATATGCTTCCAGGCGATTATATAGCGTTTAAATTTTCTGGTGATATAACCACAACAATTAACGGTCTTTCTGAGGGTACCCTTTGGGATTACAAAACACATAAGCCAGCAGACTGGCTACTAGATTTTTATAATATTGATGTTTCCTTGACGCCTGATTTGGTTGAAAACTTTTCTTTTCAAGGAAAAGTCAACCAACAAGCCGCCTTGGATTCTGGACTACCAATAGGTACACCCATTATGTACCGTGCAGGAGATCAGCCTAACAATGCATTATCATTAAATGTAATGAAGCCTGGAGAAGTAGCTGCAACTGGCGGAACTTCTGGTGTGGTATATGCCCTTACTGACAATATGGGAACAAATGAGCTCGAACGAATTAATCATTTTGCGCACGTAAATTACACAAAAAGCACTCCCATTGTTGGAAAATTGTTGTGTATTAATGGGGCTGGTATTCAGTACCGCTGGATGAAAAATAATACAGCTGCAAAGACGTATAATGATATGAATCAACTGGCAGTTAAGGTGCCTGTAGGTTCTAACGGCTTGTCCGTTATGCCTTTTGGTAACGGAGCAGAGCGCATGCTTGGCAATAAGAATATTGGGGCGCGTATGCTTAACCTAAATCTAAACAAACATTCTCAAGGTACAGTTTACAGAGCAACTTTGGAGGGTATTGCTTTTTCATTTATTTATGGAATGAAGTTCATAAAAAATGACAACACTGTCTTACAGCTTATACGCGCAGGAAACGACAACTTATTTCGATCGGAAGTTTTTTCAAATACCATAGCCTCGTTAATTGGGCAAGAAATTGAAATTTACAATACAACAGGAGCCATAGGCGCTGCTCGAGCAGCTTCATTTAAACAGAATGAGTTAAATGCTTTGGGTGCTTCGATTTCCAATAACGATTATGTAAGAAGCTACACCCCTAAAAAGGACAATAATGCATATATTGAAGCTTATGCAAAATGGGAACAAGAATTAGAAATTATATTAAATAACCAATAAATCATATAGCTGTGTCAAACAACCAATATTTTAAAGGAATAGATAAAATTAAATTTGAGGGAAAAGCATCAGACAACCCTCTAGCGTTCAAATACTACAATCCAGATCAATTAGTAGCAGGGAAAACAATGCGTGAGCATTTTAAGTTTGCCATTGCTTATTGGCATAGTTTCTGTGGCCAAGGGGCGGACCCATTTGGTGCAGGTACCCAAAATTTTCCATGGGACTCAAATTCTGACCCCCTACAGGCTGCAAAAGATAAGGCAGACGCTGCTTTTGAGTTTATTACTAAAATGGGCTTTGATTATTTCTGCTTTCATGATTATGATTTAATTCAAGAAGGGAATTCATTAGCCGAGTCAGAAAAGCGATTAGAGACCATAACAGACTATATAAAGGAAAAACAAAAAGAATCAGGTGTGAAGCTTCTTTGGGGAACAGCCAATTGTTTTTCGAATCCACGCTATATGAATGGCGCGGCAACAAACCCAGATTTTAATGTTGTGGCTTATGCAGGCGCACAGGTTAAGCTAGCATTAGACGCCACCATGAAACTCAATGGAGAAAATTATGTTTTTTGGGGAGGACGTGAAGGCTATATTTCTTTGCTTAATACAGATATGGGACGTGAGCAAGATCATATGGCCCGCTTTTTAACTATGGCAAAAGATTATGCCAGAGCACAAGGGTTTAAAGGCACCTTTTTTATTGAACCAAAACCAATGGAGCCTAGTAAGCACCAATATGATTTTGATGCTGCAACGTCTATTGGTTTTTTACATAAATATGGACTGCAAGATGATTTTAAATTAAATATTGAGGTAAATCATGCTACTTTAGCACAGCACACTTTTGAACACGAACTCACTGTTGCTGCTAATGACAATATGTTGGGAAGCATAGACGCAAATAGGGGAGATTATCAAAATGGATGGGATACCGATCAATTCCCTAACAATGTTGAGGAAACGGCTAGGGCCATGATGGTTTTCTTAAAAGCAGGAGGACTACAAGGCGGAGGTGTGAATTTTGATGCAAAAATTAGACGTAATTCAACTGATTTAGAAGATTTGTTCCACGCCCACATTGGAGGTGCTGATACTTTTGCTAGAGGGTTGTTAGTAGCGGAAAAGGTTTTAAATGACAATGCATTTTCATCTTTTATTCAAAATAGATACGCGTCATTTAACGATGGGAAAGGAAGTCAGTTTGAGCAAGGTAAATTAACATTACAAGATTTGTATGCTATTGCTAGTACTAACAAATCAGGTATTAATGCTATAAGTGGTAAACTAGAGTTATTAGAAAACATATTAAATAACCATATTTAAATCAAAATTATTATGCAAAAATCATATTTATTAAAATTAACTTTAGTAGCAACGCTTGGCGGATTGCTTTTTGGTTACGATACCGGAGTAATTGCTGGTACAGTAGGTTCTTTGGATGCTTTTTTTATTGAACCCAAAGGATTAGACGAGTTAGCTGCTAGTTCTTTAAAAGGATGGCTAGTTTCAATTGCGCTAATTGGATGTATTGTTGGAGGCGCAATTGCAGGAATAATCGGCAAAAAGTTTGGCAGAAAAAAAGGTTTAGTTATTGCGGGTATTCTATTTTTCATTTCTGCGCTTGGCTCTGCACTTCCAGAACTATTTATTCAACCACTTGGACAAGGTGATCATAATCTTTCAACAATTTTTATGATATATCGTCTAATTGGTGGTATTGGCGTAGGTATTGCTTCCATGCTATCCCCTGTTTACATTGCCGAAATTGCTCCTGCTAAAGACAGAGGTAAACTAGTCTCATATAATCAGTTGGCTATTGTTGGCGGATTTATGGTGGTTTATTTTGTGAATTATTTTATAGCTCTAAGTGGAGATGACACTTGGCTTAATGAAATAGGCTGGCGCTATATGTTTGCCTCCGAATTAGTTCCGGTTACTGTTTTCTTGATATTACTTTATTTTGTTCCTGATACACCTCGATCGCTGGTCCTACATGATCGTGAGGGAGAGGCATTAGAAATTTTAAACAAGGTTAATGGTGAAAGTGTAGCACAGGAAATTTTAAATGATATAAAAAGCACACTAGTTGTTAAGTCAAACAGTGCCCTTTCCTATGGTTGGGGACTTATCATCATAGGAATTTTACTATCTGTGTTCCAACAATTTGTAGGCATTAATGTCGTGCTTTATTATGCTCCCGAAATTTTCAAAACCTTAAACTTGGGGACAGATGCAGCACTACTTCAAACTATTATTGTTGGAATTGTAAACTTCCTCTTCACTATTGTTGCCATCAAAACGGTAGACAATTATGGTAGAAAACCATTAATGGTAATTGGTGCTGTAGGTATGGCAATTGCTATGATTGCTCTAGGTATTGCTTTTTATACTCAAATAGGAGGATATGTAGCATTGATATGTATGATGGTTTATGTAGGTGCATTTGCATTGAGTTGGGGTCCTGTTACATGGGTGCTTCTTTCTGAAATATTTCCAAACGATATTCGAAATAAAGCCATGCCTATTGCGGTAGCTGCTCAATGGCTTTCCAATTGGTTAGTTTCAGCGACCTTCCCTATAATGAACGAAAACTCATACCTTGTTGACACATTTAATAATGGTTTTGCTTATTGGATTTATGGAGTCATGTCGGTATTGGCAGCCATATTTGTTTTAAAATATGTTCCAGAGACTAAAGGGAAGACACTTGAAGAAATGAATAATCTATGGAAGAAAAAATAAACCCCACTCGTAGTTACAATTGATTCTTTAAAAAAACACCTTCTTTACTAAAAGAAGGTGTTTTTTCTATTTCTTGATTATTTGAATCGTTTTTGAGCCTCCATCTTCTTTCAATACAGAAACAAAATAAATTCCAGTTTTTAGACTTGAGACATTGATACGTACACTCTTGTCCAATTGAAGTGTCGGTAGTTTAATTTTTTTACCCAAAATGTTATGTACTGATATAGATTCTTGACCATTTAAATTAATTAACGTGATCACGTCCTTCACTGGATTTGGATATACTATGATGTTTAATAATTTTCCTGTAGGACTTTCTGTAGATAAGGGTGCTGAGTACTCATAAGCTCCAACATCAACAACGTCATTAGGGGTAGTAAAATCAACCTCATCATTCCCCAGTTTTACCAGCGAAAAATCATCAATATAATAATCAACCCCATCGTTGTTATTTACCAAAGGTCCTTTGATATATAAAAAGCTCGAGTCAGAACTCTGATGGAGGTAGTTATCTTTCAACTTTGTCCAACCACTTTCAGTAACTGTTTCGCTCTTGAGATTGGAATAGGATTCTTCGCCATTAGTTACGGACTTTACAACAAGTTGAGCAGTTCCGCTCCCAGCTCCAGAAACTAGTTTTACCCAAACATAAAAGGTATAGTTTTCGCCCACGACAAGTTTATCGTTTAAATCTATTCTCGGACTATGGAAACTTGCTGTTCTATTGGTTGTTTTAAGGCTGTATGTTCCTGTTCGTGCGGCTTCCGAATTTTGTGAAACTGTTGCGGAGCCAAAATTATACCATCCATCTGTTGCGTTTTCAAAACTTGTTGAAGAGATAACATTATTTGAAGGTACTGGCCTTTGTTTTTTATTGATATCTAAAGTAGGTGTGTAGCTTGAATTTCCAGCATTAATAGCCGGAGATTCTGACGATAGAGAAAAATCGGTTCCTTGAAGATAACCAGTCCATTCAGACATTGTACTTGCATCATTGGCTGTGGTAGGTGCTGAAACTAGCAGTGGATTAACATTAATTTCATTGCAACAGCTAATAAATGAATATATTTCATTTGTATTATTGTTTTTAGGTACTTTTCCATTTAAAAAAATATTATTGGTAACTATTTTATTGTTCGAAATATTGGGTAATTCTAATGCAGAAAAATTATTATCGCGAGTTACTACTATATTGTTGGCAACGGATATATTTTTAACATAATTTGCTTTAATCCCACCTACCTTTTGACCTCGGTGAGTTGGATTTCCTTCGGCATCTGATAGGTCCTGTACAATTTCATGGACGCCATTAAAATAAAGGGTGTTGTTTTGAATCACCACAGAACCTGACAAGGACCGATCAAAGTTTATTCCGTTTTTTCCATTATTTACACAGAGGTTGTTCTCAATTAGAAATGTACCTTGATAATTATCATCGCTTCGTGTTACGTAAATCCCTTGTCCGTCCAAAATATTATTATAGGCTGCATTTCCGTATTGCTCACTCGGGGGAATTGAGTTATCTGGTTGAGATGTCATGAAAAATGGAATTCTGTTCCAATTGTTGTACACCACGTTTCCACGGATAATCATTTTTGCTTCTGTGGTGTTGTCAGCTTCACTTGCGGCAATAGTTTCGGCTAACACAATGGCACTAGAGGCAGATGAAGTCCACCAAGTAGTGTTGTAAACCGTGTTATATTCTATTGTTATGTGGTCACCGTCGTTAAATCGTATTCCAGATCCAGGGGTGTTATACACTTCATTATTGCGTATTATAAGGTTGTTATGAGGGCCGTAGCCCCAAATTCCTTTACCTGAGAAATAATTAACTTCGTTATTGTAGGCCGTTCCAGATCCTGTTTCATTAAATCTTTGAACTTTATAGTTTCGATCTGCAATAGCTAAATTGTAGTCTATTGCTTCATTAGGTCCTTCGATTATAAACCCCTCAACAATGACATAATTTACACCATTTGCTATTTTAATACCGCCCCCGCCATCGAATTCAATTTTTGGAGCATGACCATCGAAATTTTTGAGCGTAATGTAGTTGCCTGGCTCCCCTGATTTATTTATAGTAACAACAGCAGGGTTATTAGTATTTGTATAAGGATTTAAACTTACGCTGTTATAGCCGTTGTTTTGATAAGTTCCGTTCATAACATAAACAGTACCTCCTGGCTCAACAACTTGCACACCCTTGTTAATGGTTGCAAATGGATCTGTCGCAGTTCCCAAATTTGAGTCACTCCCAAAAGGGGGGGGCGCCACATAGTAATCCTGAGCAAACAAATTGAAAGCAGTAGCAGTCAATAACAACCCATATGTTTTTATTCGAGCAATTTTTTTAAACATAATATTATTTTTTGAGCTATTAATGTGAAAAATACTAATGGTAAGCCAAATTATTACAAAGCCCTTCAATCTAATAAAAGATTTGGGTTAAAAACTATAAAGTACAGACAATTATAAAATTTGCTGTTTAGAAATTGATAAAATTCTCTATGATATTGTATGAATGAAACAAATGTTGCATGGAATAAATCAAAAGTTTTAAAATTTTTTTATCAATAATTATAATTTTAGAAATCTAAACTTAAACTAATGAAAAAATATATTTTTATATTCTTATTGATTCCATTAACCGTTTTTTCGCAGGAAAAAATGATTAGCGGAACTGTCAATGATGATAACGGTAGCCCTCTTCCTGGCGCAACAATTCAAGTTAAGGGTTCAGACAATATAGGTGCAATAACCGATTTTGACGGAAAGTTTTCCTTAATTCTTTCTTCAACAGATTCAAATATTGTCGTATCATACGTTGGATTTATTAGTAAAGAAGTAAATGTAACGAATCAAAGCACCATAGTTGTTTCCTTAGAACAAGATGTTTCTGAACTTGATGAAGTAGTTGTTGTTGGATACGGAACCGTACTAAAGAGTGATTTAACCGGTGCTGTTTCCTCAGTAAAGGTTGATGAAAAGTTATCTCGTCAAATTAATTCTATTGACCAACTGATTCAAGGACGAGCAGCTGGAGTTCAAGTTACGCAGAGTGCTGGAAATCCAAATGCTGGGGTAAGTGTGAGAATTCGAGGCACAAACAGTTTACGCGGGAACAACGAACCGCTTTATGTTGTGGATGGAATTATTGTTTCCTCCGCTGCTGAGGATAATATGGAAGTTGATCAAGCACAGGGAAATACAGGTCAAGATGTACAAAGTGGACTGAATGGTATTAATCCTAGAGACATAGAAAGCATAGAAGTACTTAAAGATGCATCTGCTACTGCTATATATGGTTC
>JAFMFL010000117.1 GCA_017856205.1 Flavobacteriaceae bacterium | reverse complement strand
AAGATAAACTTCACGTACCAAGAGCAACGTTAAAGCGCTATCTGGCAAAGGCAAAAAAGAAATTTGACCGCACACGCCCTTTATTCTTAGAACGCTCATTACACAAATGGCGTACCTACCTTAGAAAAGAAACCCTAGTGGGGATTGCCAAGTATTTTTCCTTTGAAATAGATACGTCGCTAAATAGCGTTAATCAAGCCCAATTGCAAGAGCCTCACTTGGTGCAATTCTATAACCGATTTGCTACATACAACGGTTCAAACCCGTACCAAACGCCAGGTATGATGACGCTGGTGCAACATTTAGAACAACACTATGGCACGTATATTCCCAAAAAAGGAATGGGGGATATAAGTCAGTCTTTATATGAACTCGCCAAACGTCAGGGGGTTATATTTCATCTAAGCACTAGCGTTGATAAAATTATTGTTGAAAATAAAAAAGCCGTTGGTATAGTTGCTGATGGGAAATTACACAAAGCCGATGTAGTGGTTTCCAATATGGATATAGTTCCAACGTATAGAAAACTTTTAGCTCATCAAAAACAGCCCGAAAAAGTTTTGGGACAAGAACGTTCAAGTTCGGCGGTGATTTTTTATTGGGGGGTGGGTGCATCATTTCCACAACTGGACTTGCACAATATCTTTTTCTCAGACGATTATGCAGCAGAGTTTGATGCCATTTTTAATCAAAAAAACCTCTATAACGACCCAACAATTTATGTAAACATCACCTCCAAAGACGTACCTGCAGATGCGCCAAAAGGAAAAGAGAATTGGTTTGTGATGATTAATGCGCCGCACGATACGGGACAAGATTGGAACGTATTAGCTAAGCAACTTCGATCATGGGTAATTGAGAAACTTAATCGTGTTTTGGATGCTGAAATTGATTCTTTAATTGAGGAGGAATGGGTCATGACACCCGATATTATTCAATCCAGAACACAATCCCATTTAGGGGCGTTATACGGCGCGTCGTCAAACAACAAAATGGCTGCTTTTCTGCGCCACCCTAATTTTTCAAGCACTATTTCAAACCTGTATTTTTGTGGCGGTAGTGTGCATCCAGGAGGAGGAATTCCATTATGTTTGTTATCGGCAAAAATTGTTGCTGACTTAACGCCAACGCCATGAAAAACGTTTTCATTCCTAAAACAAGTACCGCCAAAATCTCTGTTGGATTGATTTGGCTGTTCCATTTCTCGGGCTTAATGGGCATTCTATTTATTGATCGCGAGCTGTTTTTAGAAACCACGCCGGTTAATTTGTTTATTACGATTGTCTTGTTGTTTGTCAACCTTCCCGATGTAAACAAAAATGTGCTTTTGGCTGCTCTGGTTGCTTTTGTTGTGGGGATGGCTGTAGAACTTCTGGGCGTGAATTATGGATTGATTTTTGGGCAGTATGTGTATGGTGATAATTTGGGAGTTAAAGTTGGTGGTGTGCCATTACTTATTGGCGCCAATTGGGTAATGCTTACATTTATAACAGGGGCGGTTGGCGCCGTATTTTTTAAACGCGCCGTATATGCAGCTGCATTTGGCGCATTGCTTATGGTGCTTTTAGATTTGGTAATTGAACCTGTAGCACCAAAATTTGACTACTGGGAATTTGCCAATGACACGGCACCGTTATCCAATTACATCGGTTGGTTTTTGGTGGCATTCCCCATACAATGGGTATACCAAACACAAGTAAAACGAAAAGACCAAGCCTTTTCGTTTCATTTGGTATTGATTCAGTTTTTATTTTTTGGCGTCTTTAGCCTAGTACAATGGGCCTCGTAGTTCAACGGATAGAATAGAAGTTTCCTAAACTTTAGATCCAGGTTCGATTCCTGGCGAGGCTACTAAGAAATAGTTAAGGTTAACGTATCGCCATTTAGATTTGGGTTGTAACATGTCAAATCCGAATTACAATTATCGCTAAATTCTCTACCGTGAGTGGGTCCAGAATTGGCACATTTAAACAAATTGTTATTGTAAGACCATTCGGTATAACCTTGATGGGGGCAAACATTGGTGTAAGCTTGAATTTCAGTAGATGATATGCGCAAAAACAACGCAGGAATACCAATGTTTTTACCGTTCATCCAACCTCCTGTATTGGCAAGTTGACTAAAATTACTGTGCGTTAAATCAATAGTGTAGGTATTTCCATTTACTGTATATCCAGAATCTGTATTTCCTGTTCCTGAACCAGTTCCTGTTCCACCCCCATTGTTAGGATTGGCAATAGCTGCATCATCATCACCACTACTACTACAGGCCTCTAAAAAACTTAAGCCAAAAAAAGCAAACGCTACAGTGGGGCAAACTTCTTTTAAAAAACTTCTTCGATTTTTCATTTTTTGTTTTCAATATAGTAATTAAATCTATTTCATAATCAAAAGCAATCTCATTTTCTTGCTCATTTTGAATTAGAACGAATTTGAATATAAAAACACACACCAAACCACTTTCATTTTTTTATCTACAACGCATTAAAGTTTGTATAGACTAACAATTCACAATGTTAATCATCAATTACATTTTGAATTAATGACACCAAACGTTTTTCACATACTTAAAAATATGTATGTTTGTATCTACACCAATCTAAACATTTTGCAATCAAAATATTATAAAACACTGTTTTTGTGCATTTTAGGAATGTGTATGGGGTTTTCACAATATCACCCCCCTATACAGAACTTTCCTTCTGAGTTTTATAAAGCGGGCAATCAAAACTGGAAAATATCACAAGATGCACTTAACAGAATCTATGTAGCAAACAACTTTGGGTTATTAGAGTTTAACGGCTCAGAG
>JAFMFL010000116.1 GCA_017856205.1 Flavobacteriaceae bacterium | reverse complement strand
CGGACGCAAACACCCCGATCAAAAATTTGTGGAAATCAATACCGAGCATATTTTGTTTATTGCCGGTGGTGCTTTTGATGGTATTGAACGCCATATTGCCAAACGCATGAACATGCAAGCGGTGGGTTATAGCACCTCTGCAAAGCGAAAAAGTGTTTCCGAAGAAGAATTGTTGGCGCATATTACGCCCACCGACCTTAAAGATTTTGGACTGATTCCTGAAATTATTGGGCGTTTGCCTGTACTCACGCATATGAACCAACTAAGTAAAAAGGCATTACGTGCTATTTTGGTGGAGCCTAAAAATGCCTTGGTAAAACAATACGAACATTTGTTTGCTTTAGATGACATAAAACTAACATTTGCTCCAGCTGCATTGGACTATATAGTGGAGCAAGCCATGCACTATGCGTTGGGTGCGCGCGGACTGCGCTCGCTTTGCGAAGCCATACTTACCGATGCCATGTTTGAACTACCCGGCACCAATACCACCTCACTAAAAGTGACCAAACGTTACGCCGAAAACAAACTTAGCGGCGTAGAGCTAAACCAGCTTAAAGCGGCGTCATAATTTTCTATTTTCACTGGCTCAATTTGGCAACTCGTGCCTAAACTTTCCCCAACAACTCTTCCAAATGCTCGCGGCTATTGGAAAGGCGGGGTACTTTATGCTGTCCGCCAATTTTGCCCTTTTGTTTTAGCCATTTGTAAAAGGTTTTGGGAGCAGCCACATGCAGTTTTAGCGGCATTAGGGTAATGTTTTTATAGCGTTTGGCTTCGTAGTCGGAGTTTATGCGTTGCAAAGCAATATCCAAATCTTCGGCAAAGGCTTCGGGGTTTTTGGGCGGTTTTTTAAATTCAATAAGCCACTCGTGCCCGCCTTTTTCGTTGCCATCCATAAAAATGGGCGCAGCGGTATAGTCCACCACTTGCACTTGGTGTTTTTGGCATACGGTTTCTAGGGCGGTGTCGGCGTTTTCAATGACCAATTCCTCCCCAAACACATTGATAAAATGTTTGGTTCTGCCTGTAATCTTAAAACGATAGGGCGCAATAGAAGTAAAGCGTATGGTATCGCCAATATGGTAACGCCACAGTCCGGCGTTGGTAGAAATAATCACGGCATATTGTACGCCTACTTCCACATCTGAAAGCGGTATTACTTTTTCGTGTTTAGTCCCGTAGGTTTTCATGGGAATAAACTCGTAAAAAATCCCATAGTCTAGCATGAGCAAAAGTTCATCGGAGTGCAACTGGTCTTGCACCCCAAAAAAGCCCTCAGAGGCATTGTATATTTCCACATAATGCATACCATCACTTGGCAGCAAGGTTTTGTATTGTTCTTTGTAGGGTAAAAAGTTTACGCCCCCGTGAAAATATACTTCCATATTGGGCCAAACATCCAAAATGGTTTCTCGCCCGGTTTCTGCCAATACCTTTTGCAGCAACACCAACATCCATGAAGGCACGCCCGCCATACTTCGAATGTCTTCCCGAATGGTTTCTTTGACGATGGCCTCCATTTTAGATTCCCACTCTGCCATCAACGCCACCTTATGGCTAGGCGAGCTAACCAGCTCTGCCCACAGCGGAAGGTTGTCAATCATAATGGCAGATAAGTCGCCAAAATAGGTGTTATTTTCTTCGTACAGGGCTTTACTACCACCCAAACGAAGTGCCTTTCCTTGAAACAAAGTGGAGCTTTCGTTATTGGCAAAATACAAGCTTAGCATGTCTTTTCCGCCCTTAAAATGGCAGTCTTCCAACGACTCATTTGAGATGGGAATAAACTTGCTTTTGGCGTTGGTTGTACCACTCGATTTGGCATACCACTTGATGGGCGTGGGCCAAAAGATATTTTGTTCGCCCTTGCGCGAACGTTCAATCATGGGTGCAATTTCCTCATAGGTTTGCACGGGCACCCGATTTGCAAAGTCTTCATACTGCTGCATATCGGCAAAGCCGTATTGTTTACCCACTTCGGTGTTTTTTGCCGTTTGGAGTAATTTGGTGAGTTCCTCGCGCTGTACTTCGTTGGGGTATTTGATAAATAATTCAATATCGTGTACCCGCTTTTTAAGCAGCCAAGAAACAACCGTGTGCAGTAGTGGTATTGCCATTTTGGGTATATTGCTGAACGAAAATACGAATTATGTTTCAAGGGGTACTGACCAAAATGCAAACCGACTGGCAATCACCTGTAAACTACTACCTTTTATTCCGCGATTCTTTTTTGCATGTGAACAGCTTATTGCAAAAAAAAGTGCACATTTCCCTCACCGGATACGAGTGCTTAAGCTGTCATGAATCCAAAGAAATTTTTCGTCAAGGATTTTGCAAATCGTGTTTTTTTGAAACGCCAAGTGCTGGCGAATGGGTCATGAAACCCGAACTAAGCCAAGCACATTTGGGTATCGAAGATCGTG
Source organism: Flavobacteriaceae bacterium (assembly GCA_017856205.1). Taxonomy (GTDB): domain Bacteria; phylum Bacteroidota; class Bacteroidia; order Flavobacteriales; family Flavobacteriaceae; genus UBA7446. The sequence continues at coordinate 410 of JAFMFL010000116.1, read as the reverse complement.
ATTTGGCGTTTGAACAAAAAGTGCAGTTGCAACCGCATATCGTATATTTTGCGGTTTCGAGCGGACTTAAGGTTGGGGTCACTCGAAAAACCCAAGTGCCTACACGTTGGATTGACCAAGGCGCACACCAAGCCTTACCTATTGTGGAGGTGCCAAATCGCTATTTGGCGGGCATTACCGAAGTGGCACTTAAAAACTATTTCAACGACAAAACGAATTGGCGTACCATGCTCCAAAATCAGGGAGAACAGTTGGACTTGGTTGCCGAGCGTGAAGCCTGTTTATCAAAACTTCCTCCCGAGGTGCAACCCTATGTCGTTGCTGATAAAGGGATAGAAGTTAGCTATCCCGTGCACCGCTTTCCCGAAAAGGTAAAAAGCCTAACGCTTTCCAAATCACCGCAATACACG
>JAFMFL010000036.1 GCA_017856205.1 Flavobacteriaceae bacterium | reverse complement strand
AGGCATAACACGAAAGCTGTACCTTTGTGAAAATTGCTTATGAAAAATCTGGTTATCATTGGTCATCCAGACCAATCCTCCTTTTGTTATAATGGTATTTTTAAAACCGTTATAGACACGCTTGAAGCCGCACAACAAGAATATAAAGTCATTGATTTATACCGTGACAGCTTTAAGCGTCCACGAACGGCAGTCATTGAAAAATACAAAGAGCTTGTGACTTGGTCCGACAGCATGTACTTTATTTCGCCAGTGTGGTGGTTCCGTCTTACGCCACGTATGGAAATTTTCTTCGACGAAGTACTCACCCCCGGCTTTGCTTATAAATTTGTCAATGTGACCAAGCTATACGCCTATCCGAAACCCTTTTTAAAAGACAAAAAAATCAGAACCTATGTTACCCATGGCGCGCCTGCGCTTCCTGTAAAAACCCTATACCTCAATTCCGTCAAATTGCGATTAGTTATGGGGGTATATACCTTTGTGTTTGGGTGGAGGTTGTCGCTATTTACCAAAACCAAGCAATTTTGGTCGGTGCCTTTTGTAAGCGATGCCAAACGAAAAAAATATTTATCTGTAGTACGCAAAGACGTATTAAAAGATATTAAAAAAATAAACGCATGAAATCTATTATTCACATCTTTTTTGGTATTTTCATTACCATGACACTTTTTGCACAAGACACTGAAATACAACCTTACGAGCTTATCAAAAAAATTGACTCCGTGGAAATTCGTTATTACCCAAGTGCTACCTTAGTTAAAACCAGCGGCGACAATAACTTTGGTAAACTATTTCAATACATTTCTGGAAACAACGAAAGCAAGGAAAAAATTGCCATGACCGCACCAGTGTATATGAACGAAAGCAAATCCGAAATGGCATTTGTAATGCCACTTTCTGTGCATGAAAAAGGCGCACCAATGCCCAAAGGCGAGCAAGTGTCTTTGCGTGTTACCGAGCCCCGCTATGTGGCAGCTATTCAGTATGGAGGCTATACCAACGCCAAAAAGGAGGCTGCGCACAAACAAAAGTTATTGCAAACTTTAAAAGAAAATGACATTTCCGCCATTGGAGAAGTAGCGATTTTAGGCTATGACAGCCCCTATAAATTCTATAACCGTCGCAACGAAATCATGGTAGCCATTTCATATACGAAATAATGCATCTAGAGGAAAAATTAAACGCGTGGTCTCACGGTTTAGGTATTGGCTTGGGCATAGCCGCATTGGTCTTGATGCTTTTGGGGGTAGATCAAACCAACCCTTTTGGATTGTTTAGCGTTATTGTCTACGGACTATCCATTATTTTGTTGTTTCTGGCATCTACGTGTTATCACGCCATAAAGGACCGCAAGCGAAAACATTACTTTAGGGTTGCCGATCACATAAGCATTTATTTGTTGATTGCGGGCACCTATACCCCTGTGCTGTTGATTGCCATTCCCAATAGCTTGGGTTGGACGCTTTTTTGGGTCGTGTGGGGGATTGCCGCCTTTGGGCTCATCTTAAAACTCTTTTTTACGGGGCGTTTTGATAATTTATCTACCTTTTTATACCTCGCAATGGGCTGGTTGGCACTTATTCCCTATTCAGAACTTATCGCAGCATTGGACTCGGCTGCTATGGTTTGGCTAATTGCAGGAGGTATATCCTATACGGTTGGGGTGCTATTTTATGCCATTGAACGTATTCCATACAACCATTTTATCTGGCATCTTTTTGTCTTGGGCGGTGCCAGTTGCCATTTTTTTATGGTGTATTTATATGTGATTTAGGGGAATCGATTTTAAAGCAAATGTTGCTGCACGTCTGACTGTTGCAGAAAAGTTTGCAACATGCCCTTTCGAGAGGTGTAATTCCCAATAAAATCCCTTCCCTTTTCCTATTTTTGCCAAAACGTTTTAATGAACATTCTTATTTTAGGCAATGGCGGTAGAGAACACACCTTTTGTTGGAAGCTATCGCAAAGTCCGCAACAACCCACACTGTTTACCGCGCCCGGAAATGCAGGCACCGCAACACTTGGCACTAATTTGCCCATCAGCCCAATCGACTTTGATGCCGTTGCAAATGCGGTAACCGAAAACCATATTGACCTTATTGTAGTTGGTCCAGAAGCGCCACTTGTTGCAGGAATTCATGACTTTTTTGCCACGCACCCAACCTTGAGTCATATTCCCGTGATTGGTCCAAAGCAAGAAGCGGCGCAACTTGAGGGAAGCAAGGCATACGCCAAAGCATTTATGGAACGTCACAATATTCCTACTGCGCCATACAAACAATTTACTGCCAACAATCTCTCCGAAGGACTTGCGTATCTGGAAACCATTCCCGCGCCTTATGTCCTTAAAGCCGATGGACTTGCCGCAGGAAAAGGTGTATTGATTCTTCACGATTTGGAAGAAGCAAAAGCTGCGCTAACAGATATGTTGGCTAACAAAAAATTTGGTACCGCTAGTGAGCAAGTGGTTATCGAAGGCTTTTTGGACGGCATCGAACTTTCGTGTTTTGTGCTTACAGATGGCAAAGGACATGTAACCTTTCCGTTTGCCAAAGACTACAAACGCATCGGCGAGGGCGACACCGGACTAAATACTGGAGGTATGGGCGCGGTTTCTCCTGTGCCGTTTAACCATGATTTTTTTAAGCAAAAAATTGACGAACGCATCATTCAACCCACCCTTGAAGGGTTTAAAAAAGATAATATCGATTTTGTTGGATTCGTGTTTATTGGGCTTATTCGCGTAGGCGATGACCCCTTTGTTATAGAATACAACGTGCGTATGGGCGATCCTGAAACCCAAGTGGTGTTGCCGCGTATCGAAAACGATATGGTGGAACTACTTACGGCAACCGCAGAAAAGCGTCTAGATGAAGTTGAAATTACCATTAGCCCTAAAGCAGCAGCCACGGTTGTAGGTGTTTCTGGGGGCTATCCCGAAGCTTACGAAAAAGGGAAAGAGATTACAGGCATTCCTGCCGATGCGCTAATTTTCCATGCAGGAACTACAGTAAGCAATGACAAATTGGTAACCAACGGCGGACGTGTATTGGCATCTACAGGCTTTGGTGCTGATGTTCACGATGCGCTCACGGCAGCGTATGCAAACATTACAAACGTATCGTTTGAGGGCTTATATTTTCGTAAAGATTTAGGTTTCGATTTATAGAAACGAGTGCGAAGTAGAGTCGCGGTCTTCTTCGTTGTTGGCGTTAAATTTCTTTAACTGTCCCAACCAGTAAAACATCCCAGCAAAACCAACAATCAAAAACAACCAATTAAAAATATTGGCAAAAAACCAGCTCGTAAGCTCTAGCTCACGTAGCATGTTTAGGGGAATAAAAAGAATTTCTTCAAAAAGGTAGGCAATCGCTTCAAAAAAGGCTTTCATAATCTTGGTTTTGCACAGCAAAAATACACCTAAAATGGATGTGGTGCAAGTGCAATCGACTTTTGGATTTTGACCTATCTTTGGCAAAAATTCATTTATGACTAGCGCAGCGGCATTCGCCATTTTTGAGCAAAGCATCATCGCCTATCACGTTTTAGATACGGTTGACCAACCCTTTGAAAATCCGTTTGATAGCACTACCCTTGACCATTTGTTGTACCGCAAAAATTGGATTGATACCGTACAATGGCACTACGAAGATTTGATTCGTGAGCCAAACATTGACCCTGTTGCCGCATTGGAACTCAAGCGCAAAATAGACGCGTCTAACCAAGACCGCACGGATACTGTGGAGTATATCGACAGTTATTTTTTACAGCAATTTAAAAGCGTTTCACCCCTTCCCGATGCCAGCATCAACACCGAAAGTCCAGCGTGGGCTATTGACCGACTTTCCATTTTGGCCCTCAAAATTTACCATATGCAAGAGGAAGCAAATCGCAGCTCGGCATCTGAAGCACACCGCATGGCGTGCACCAAAAAATTAGCGGTGCTATTGGAACAAAAAAAAGACTTATCCGCAGCTATTGACCAACTCCTAGCAGATATGGCTGCGGGACGCAAATACATGAGGGAATACAAACAAATGAAAATGTACAACGACGAGTCGCTTAATCCCGTCTTGTATCAAAAAAATTCTTGATGAAGGGCAAACACATTTTGGTGTTTCGCTTTTCAGCACTCGGAGATGTTGCCATGTGCGTTCCTGTATTGCGTTGTTTGGTTCAATCTTATCCTGAACTAAAAATTACCGTAGTAACTCGAAAACGCTTTGTGCCTTTATTTGAAGAGTTGCCCAATGTGCACTTTTTTACTCCAAATTTTAACGGAGAGCACAAAGGGATTTCAGGCTTATACAGGCTTTTCAAAACCTTAAAAAAATTACGCCCTACCGCCATTGCAGACCTCCACCAAGTGTTACGCACCCAAATGCTACTCTTTTATTTCCGCCCTTTTTTTTGGATAAAACAAGCGCATATAAACAAAGGTAGAGCAGACAAAAAACGGCTAACCCGCCTAAACCCCAAAACTTTAGTGCCGCTACTTCCACAAGTACATCGCTATGCACAAGTGTTTGAAAAGTTGGGTTTTCCGCTATCACTTAGTGCGCACGAATTCCCACCGCGCCCCATTTCCCCAAATACAGATGCGTTACAGTTAGCAGAAAACCGCAAATGGATTGGAATTGCGCCCTTTGCTGCCCACGATAGCAAACAATATCCGTTAGACCTTATGCAACAGGTAGTAGCGTTTTTACAGCAAGAGCATCAAGTAATTTTATTTGGTTTTGGAGAAAAGGAACACGCCCAATTGGATATTTGGGCAAACGCCTATCCAAATGTGGCAAATGCCACTGGGGTATATGACTTCGGTGCAGAATTGCGGCTTATCGCACAACTTGATCTAATGATTTCGATGGACTCCGCAAACGGACATTTGGCAGCAAACTACAACGTACCTGTGCTAACACTTTGGGGCAGCACGCATCCATGCTTAGGTTTTACGGCGTTTGGGCAACCCGAACAACATTGCCTTACCCCTGACCTTACGGCATATCCGCTACTGCCCACCTCTGTTTATGGTAACAAAAAAGTAAAGAGCTACCAAGATGCTATGCGTAGTATTGCGCCTAAAGCTGTCATTGAGTTGGCATTGGAAATAGTTGGCGGAAATTAATCCCCAAAAAAATTATATTTGTTAGCATAATACCCTGTAATGCTACAACGCTTTTTGTATTTACAATGGAAGTCTTTTACCCGTGGGGCGGGCTTTGCTACTGGCTTGGCGCAAAAGATTCTGATGGGCTTTGCATGGATATACTTTTCCGCTGTGTTTGCTGGGCTAGCTTTTATTGCCTTTTGGGTAGTGCAAGACGACATGGGTTTAGACCCCTTAGTTTTTGTTAGTGACAACTTGCTTTATGCCTTTGCCTTTTGGGTTGTACTGCGCTACTTCCTTCAAAAAATGCCTATCGTACATATCCAACCGTTGTTGGTCTTACCCATTTCCAAAAAAAGTATTGTTCGGTTTGGATTGCTAAAAACAGCACTGAGTTTTTTTAACCTTGGAAACCTATTCTTTTTTGTGCCCTTTGGTATTATTCTTATGCAACAAGACTATAGTCCACTTGGTGTTTTGGGGTGGTGGGTGACTATTGGAAGCGTTATTCTAGCAACCAATTTTTTAAACATTATGCTCAATAGCGTTGACCGCATCCTTATTATTGTTGCGGTGCTGTTGGCAGGGATTTTTGCGCTGCAGTATTATGAGATTTTTGACCTCACTACATGGACAAGTCCGCTGTTTATGGCGTCGTATAACCAACCGCTTTTTGCTTTAATCCCTGTTGGCATATTGATTTTAACATATCGATGGAGCTTTGCCCACTTTAAGAAAAAGTTAATGTTAGATGAAGGCACACTAAAACCCAAAACCGAAACGCATCGCGCAGCAGAACTCAGCTGGTTAGACCGATTTGGCAGAACGGCAATTTTCCTGCGCAACGATATCCGACTCATCATCAGAAACAAACGGGCTCGTATGGCGGTTTGGATGAGCATAGGCTTTTTGTTTTACGGGCTTATTTTTATGAGTGACATCTATAGCGGATCAACTATGATGGTGTTTGTTGGAATTTTTGTTAGTGGTGGTTTTTTGTTCAGTTTTGGGCAATATGTTCCCAGCTGGGACAGCAGCTACTACCCACTGATGATGAGCCAAAATATCGCTTATAAAGAATACTTGGCTTCCAAATGGTGGTTAATTGTTGTGGGTACATTGGCGAGTATGCTGTTTTCTAGTTTTTATGTATTGTTTGGTTGGGAAACTTACTTTGCTATTTTGGCGGGTGGTGTTTATAATTTGGGCATCAATGCCCATTTGGTGCTGCTTTCGGGTGCGTACACCCGTGTTCCCATAGACCTTACCAGTAGCAAAAAAGCCTTTGGCGATAAACGGTCGTTTAACCTAAAAGCCATTTTGCTGAGCATCCCAAAAATTGTTGTTCCTATGTTTTTGTTTTACGTAGGCGTACTTGTTCAAAGCAAGTCTTTGGGGCTAATTCTTGTTGCCCTTGTAGGCGTATTGGGATTTGCCTTCAGAAATTTGGTTTTTGGATGGATAGAAAAAATATATCAAGAAGAAAAACACAAAACGCTACAAGCCTATAAACAAAAGAACGCATGATTGACATTACTTCCCTTTCCAAAACCTATGGTGAGCAAACCGTACTTGACATTGAGCAACTGCATATTCCTGCTGGTCAAACCTTTGGACTTGTGGGGAACAATGGCGCAGGGAAAACCACCCTTTTCAGCCTGATGTTAGACCTTATTGCACCAACAACAGGAACGGTTACCAACAACAATATTGTGGTCCAAAAAAGTGAGGATTGGAAAACCCATACCGCTGCTTTTTTAGATGAAAATTTCCTTATTGGCTACCTTACCCCCGAAGAGTATTTTACTTTTATTGGTGGACTTCGCGATATGAAGAAAGAAGAAGTTAGCACCGCGCTTAAACAATACGCCGATTTTTTCCATGGCGAAGTGTTGGGACAAAAAAAATATATCCGTGATTTGTCTAAAGGAAATCAAAAAAAGGTAGGCATTGTAGGCACACTACTTTCTAATACCCCTTTAGTTATTTTAGATGAGCCTTTTGCCAACCTTGATCCAACAACACAAATCAGACTAAAGAATTTGTTGAAAGAAGAAGCCTCTGCGACAGGGAAAACATTTCTAATCTCAAGTCACGATTTGCAGCACGTTACCGAAGTTTGCGACCGTATTGTGGTGCTTCACAAAGGAAAAGTGGTGCGTGATGAGAAAACCTCAACAGAGACATTAAAGGAATTAGAAGCCTTTTTTCGCGAGCAGTTATAAAATGTATATACTAAAGCCCTGTTTTTTCAGTTTTTATCATAGGTTTATAGCATGAAAAAAGCGCTTCTTTTTTTGGGTTTAATGATGATGGTAGCTGCCTGCTCTACCAAAAAAAATGGTGCGCTCAATCGCGCTTACCACAGTACCACATCAAAATTTAACCCCTTATTTAATGGCCAAGAAGCGTTACGCTACGGCACACTAGATATTACCCAAAAGCATCAAGATAATTATTGGCTACGCCTTTCTGTTGACCCCTACCAACTTCCCGATGCCTTTAGTGAAGAAGATACTAGCAACGAGTTTTTTGATAGAGCTCAAGAAAAAGCCACGCTTACGGTTCAAAAACACTCCATGCTTATTGGGGGCGAACAACGCAACAAGCAAATTTCTAAAGCCTATTTACTTCTTGGGAAGGCACGTTATTTTAATGGTAGCTACTTGCAAGCTATTGAGGCATTTACCTATCTCATCAAAAATATGGGCAACTCCAAAGAGGCGATTGAAGCCGAATTGTGGCGTGCAAAAAGTTATTTGGAGATGGGACAAGAAGCACGTGCTGCACGTGAATTAACCAACATTGTACAATCCGGTTTCCTTACCACCAAACAATATGCAGTTGCGCAATCGGCACTTGCCGATGCGCTTTTGAGAGAAGAAAAAGATACCTTGGCTACCCAACCGCTGATGCGTGCGTTGGCAACTGAAAAATCAGCGGCTAAACGTGGTCGTTACGCCTATTTGTTGGGACAGCTTTACGAAGATTTAGATTATCCTGACTCGGCAATTGTTGCCTATCAGCAAGTGTTGGACTTAAATCGACGTGTTCCTCGCGAATTGTGGATACACGCACGATTGGCACAGCTAAAAAATAATTCACCTAAAAATGAAGAAACCCTTATAGCCTATCGAAAATTGCTGCGTAACGATGAAGACCGTAGGTTTAGAGATAAAATACACTACTTCTATGGCAGTTATTTACTCAAAGGAAAAGACACTCTAAAAGGAGAACAAGAGCTGAACGCATCTTTAAAAACCAACACCCAAGACCGCTACTTGAAATCGCTTATTTATGAGCAATTGGCAAGTAATCGTATAGACCAAGTGGCGTTTGTAACTGCAGGTGCTTATTTGGACAGCACCCTTCAAAATTTGGAAGATAGCACAAGGCGATATCGCAAACTAAAACGCAAACGAGGAAAATTAGACGATATCATTAGCTATGAAAAAACAATTGTGTCTATCGATAGTTTGTTGCGCCTAATGAACATGTCTCCAGAGGAGCAAAAACAAGTCGTAGACAGTTACATTGTACAGCTTAAAGAAGAGGCTGCTAAAGTAGAAGCAGAGGCAAAGTCACAAGATGCAGGCACTGCTTTGCTTATGGGAAGCTTCTATTTCTACAATAGCCGTCAGGTGGAAAAGGGTAAGCGTGATTTTCAGCGTAATTGGGCAAATGTTGGCTTGGCAGACAACTGGAAATACACCTCCAATTCGACTGCCGTTGTTACACAATCAACCCCTGATGCGACAACGGAAGAGGAAGTAAACCCTACGTACAATCCACAAACCTATTTGGCGCAAATTCCACCGCCCCAAGCTGCAGATAGTCTGAAACAACTACAGCACGAAGCCTATTTTCAAGCTGGATTAGCATACAAAGAGCAGTTTGGAGTTGCGCAAACTGCCATTGACCGCTTTACATCGCTTTTGTCATTAAATCCAGACAAACGATACCTGCCTCCAACCTTGTATCATTTATATAAATTACATGCCAATAATAGTGTAAAGCAACAATCTTACAGAAATAAAATCTTGGCAAACTACCCGCAAAGCGATTACGCCAAAATGATACGAAACCCAGCAGCCTTGGCACAAACCAAAGAAGAAAATAAAATGATGTTGGCTAATGCCAAAGAACTGTTGGGTGCTCAAGATTACGCTGCGATTATTGCAAAAAGTGAACAGCAAATTCCCCTGTTGACAGATAAAGGGCTTCAAGCCGAATGGGCAATGTTAAGAGCTATTTCACTAGGTAGATTAGATGGGCTTGATGCCTATAAAGAAGCCCTGACCGTTTTGGTACAAACCTATCCAAAAACTGAAAGTGGATTAACAGCAAAAGAACAGCTTGACGGCTTTGAGGTGTATAACAGCCTTACTGCCAAAGACGATGAAAAGGCAAAGTTGGTGTTTGTCCGTACCCCAGAGGACCGCAAACAATCTGAGGAAGACCAAAAATGGATTGAACAATGGATTAATATGCAAGGAATTACCGGACGATTACGCGTTTCTATAGATGTATTTAATCGCAATACAGAAACTTTGGTTATTCATGGATTTAGCTCGGAGGCAAGCGCAGGTGAGGCCCGTAACCTTATGAGAGTGAGTAACCCACGTTTGGTGGGAACCAAAAATATTGTAGTTTTGTCCTCCAATTATAGAAATGCGCTTGTGAGTAAACGCTTTGAACAATTGGAAAATCAATAGCAAATGTTTTCAAATAAAAAGCAAAAGAATATGGATTCAAACAAAAGTGCAGTAAAAATCAATTTTATTGAACCCAACACACGTATCGTTGGTGAAATTGAATCAAAATCAGATTTCCGTATTGATGGAACTTTGGAAGGAAAGGTAAATACTTCTGGGCGAGTTGTTGTGGGTAAAGAAGGAACTGTTCAGGGCGAGGTACATTGTGGCTATGCCGATATTATGGGCAATTTTAACGGCAAATTATTTGTAAATGGGTTGCTTACCATTAAGTCTGACGGAATTGTTGAAGGGCAAATCACAGTTGGAAAACTTGCTGTAGAATCTGGCGCAACGCTTAATGCGCAGTGTAGCATGAAGTCTGCTGCGGTAAAGTCTATCATTGATGAAGACCCCAAAAAAACCGAAAAAACGGCCTAAATCTTGGGCTGTCTTAACTGGTTTAACTTTCCATATGGGAGTGAGTTTGTACTTTGCATCACTAGCTGGAAAAGCTTTAGATGTACGTTGGGAAACAGGAAAAATTATGACCCTATCCCTGCTCATTTTAGTCTTGGTGGCAAACATTTATGGGCTCATAAAATTTCTTAACCGCTACAACTAGTCCTTCCATAAATATATTCGTTGCTTTTTAAAACTGGATCTCCAAAAAAGACAGCGTTTTTTTCTTCTTTTTAGCTTTTTTTCTTTTTGTTAAAAGTGTACATTTGCAGCGTTTTAATTGAAGCCAAAGCGTAAGAAATAAAAAAAATCATTGAGACACCTAGTATACTTATTTTTCTTAATATTTTTTGCAACCAATGCTTTTGCAGCTGATGCTGTAAAGGAACCCCAAAAGGAAGGTTCATTAAAAGATGAAATCAAAGCCTATATCCAGCACCACCTAAAAGACTCACATGATTTTTATTTGGGGTCTTATAAAGAAGGGGATAAAAAAAAGTACATTGGATATATTGGACTACCTGTAATCCTTTGGGACAACGGACTTAAAATGTTTTCTTCTGCTAAGTTTAAGCACGGAAAAGCTGTGGTGCAAAAAGGAAGTGCATACTACAAGTTGTACCATGGAAAAATTTACAAAACAGATGCCGCTGGAACCATCTCCTATGATGAAGAGCATCACCCTACCAACGAAAAACCATTGGATTTGTCCATGACAAAAAGTGTGATGACCATGCTCTTTACAGCCCTACTGATGTTCTTTTTGTTTCGTTCGCTAGCACGTTCTTACGGGAAAAATGGGAATATTGCTTCGGGGGTTGGTCGCTTTTTTGAGCCTATTATTTTATATGTTCGAGATGATATCGCCATTCCAAATATTGGCGAAAAGCATTACGGGCGCTATATGAGTTTTTTGCTCACGGTATTTTTCTTTATTTGGTTTTTAAATCTGTTGGGGCTAACGCCTTTGGGCATTAATGTAACGGGCAACATTGCCGTAACTTTTGGGTTGGCATTGATTACCTTTCTGCTTACCAACCTAACTGCCAATAAAAACTATTGGGCGCACATTTTTTGGATGCCTGGCGTTCCCGTTCTGATGAAGATTGCCTTAATGCCCATCGAGTTACTTGGTGTAATTATTAAACCATTTTCATTATTGATTCGTTTGTATGCCAACATGCAAGCGGGACATATCGTATTGATGAGTCTTATTGGACTTATGTTTATATTCAACAACTGGATTGGAAGTAGCCTGTCGTTTGTTTTATCCTTTGCTATTTCTATAATCGAATTATTAGTGGCCGCATTGCAGGCCTATATATTTACCATGTTATCGGCACTCTATTTTGGGTTTGCCGTGGAAGAACATCATGATGAAGCGCATTAAACATTAACATTAACAATTAAATACACACACATGGAAATTCCAGTAATCGTAGGTGCAGGTCTAGTCGTAATCGGCGTAGGTTTGGGAATCGGTAAAATCGGTGGCTCAGCTATGGAAGCTATTGCACGTCAGCCTGAAGCATACGGGAAAATTCAAACAGCAATGCTGATTGCAGCCGCTCTTATTGAAGGGATTGGGTTTGCCGCACTTTTCGCTGTATAACAAAAAATAAGTTTAAGACAGGTGGCAGCTAGGCTGCCTCTTGTCGCACTTAAATTTTAACCCTATGGAAAAATTATTAGGCGAATTTTCGTTTGGGCTGTTTATATGGCAAACCGTCATTGTTGTGGCGCTTATTTTGATGCTACGCAAATTTGCATGGAAACCCATATTAAATACCATTAACGAAAGAGAAGAAGGTATTCGTTCGGCGATGGAATCTGCTGAAGAAGCGCGTCAAGAGATGCAAAACCTTCAAGCAGACAACCAGCGCATTCTAAAGGAAGCGCGTGTAGAAAGAGATGGCTTGCTAAAAGAAGCCCGTGAGATTCGTCAAAAAATGATTGACGATGCTAAAGGTGAAGCTAAAGTTCAAGCAGAACAGCTTATTGCGCAAGCGAAAGAAGCCATTGAAAGTGAAAAGCAAGTGGCTATTACTTCCCTTAAAAATGAAGTAGCTGAGCTATCACTTCAAATTGCAGAAACGCTTACCAAAGAGCAGCTTTCATCTGACAAAAAGCAAACCGAGTTGGTTCAAAAACTACTTAAAGAAGTAGATCTGAAAGCATGATAGGCACCCGAGCAGCATTGCGATATGCCAAGGCGGCAGTTCAAAAAGCCATTGAAGATGGTAATATAGACGCCCTTGCTAAAGACATGGATGTAGTGTACAACACCGTACAAAACAACCGTGACTTAGAATCTGTTTTGCAAAGCCCTGTGATTAGCGCAGACCTAAAGCACAATGCGCTCCAAGCCGTATTTGCTCAGTGCAGTGATGCAGGAAAAAACTTCCTGCGCCTTATTGCTGAAAACAATCGTGCACATAACTTAGATGGTATTGCCTTAAAAGTAAAAGAATTATATCAAGAGCATCTGGGATTGGTTGAGGCTGTTGCCACAACCGCCGTGCCCATTACTCCAGAACTCGAAAAAGAAATTTTGGCGAAAGTTGCTACGCTTACCGATAAGAAAGTAACACTCGTGAACAAGGTTGACCCAGAAATTATTGGTGGGTTTATCCTTAGGCTTGATGACATACAGCTGAATGCAAGTGTGGCGCATCAACTCAATACATTAAAACATAACTTACGTTCAAACGCAATATCATGGCAGAAGTAAAAGCTGCGGAAGTATCCGCGATATTAAAACAGCAATTAACAGGATTTGACAGCAGTGTCTCTCTAGACGAAGTGGGATCGGTACTCCAAGTGGGTGACGGTATTGCTCGTGTATATGGGCTTTCAAATGCACAATACGGTGAATTGGTTACCTTCGATTCTGGCCTTGAG
>JAFMFL010000115.1 GCA_017856205.1 Flavobacteriaceae bacterium | reverse complement strand
TATTTTATTTTTTTCATCAACATACTTGATCTCATCCTTATTAATAAACTCCAGTCTATCAATAAATAAATGTTCTTCAAGCCATCTATTATAATCAGTATTGGGATCATTACTCATCTTCAATCTTTCTCTCAAATTTTCAAATCCTTCAACTTTTTCTAAATTATTTACATTAGCCCATGATTCTGCAGGGGTCCCTCCTACACTTGAATTAATAATACCTATAGGAATCTTCAATTCATCATATAGTTTTTTAGCAAAAAAATACCCCACTGCTGAAAAATCTGAAACAGTTTCAGAACTACAAACTTGCCATTCCCCACTAAATTTTGATAGTGGTTTTAATGATAAATTTCTGTCTACATTTATCATTCTGATTTCATTATTATTATAAATAGGACTGGACAATTCATCTTTATTTTCAGCCTGCCTCATTTTCCATTGCATATTTGATTGTCCAGATGCTAACCAAACTTCACCCAAAAGAACATTTTTAAATAATATTTCATCATTGGAAGACTGAACTTTTATTATATGAGGAATATTATCCACTTTGGGTGTTTTGATGTTTATCCTCCAATTGCCTGAAGAATCTGAAATAGTTTCATATTTATCTCCCCAGCTTATTTGGATTTCTACTCGTTTATTAGGATGAACTGATCCCCAAATTGGGGTAATACTATTGTGTTGAACAACCATATTGTCTTGAAATAAATTATTTACAACAAGATTGAGTTCTTTTTCTTTATTGCACGAATTGAAAATAATGAGTAGTATAAAAAATAATTTATTCATTGTGATTGGGTCATTTAATCTATAAAAATATTTAGTCATCATATCAATAAAATTAGTTGTTTTTGAAGAAGTCATATCTTTTGTATCCTTAGTAAAAACCGTCTGAAAATATTCACAAGAAATCAGTATGTTTTCGTTAAAATGTGCCCCTGCTTTTTCCATTTCTCGGGTGTAGTAGTCTGTATGTACGTTTCTCCAATACGCTAAACTTTTATCTCCTTCGCCTTCGGCATAGGCAAATGCCTCTCCAACATCTTTAAAGCGGACTTGCTCTAATGCTGTAATCTCAATAATGGCTTTTGCCTCACCATGCCAATCGGTTACGATAAACAAATCGCCAACTTTGGGCATAGGCTCATTGTGGTACTCGTACCACCAAACGGAGGGCGCAGTAGCTTGTTTTATCTTCTTTTCCACCAACTCGGCACACGTATTGGCATCCTGCTCATTATCACAAAAATAAAAGTGTTTTGGGATTGAAATATTCCTGTATTTGGGATATTGCCGAACAAAGCATTCCCAAAGATTAAGCACAGAAGGGTTGGGTAAATTCATAGGTTAAAAATACATATTTCAAAAGAAGATTGTATCTTACCCCTATGCAACCCAAAACACCTTCACGGCTTCGTTTATACACTGCTTTTTTGCACCAATCCTATGGGCTAAGTTTCCCTGATTACGACAGCCTACATCAGTGGAGTATTACTGAACAAGGTGAATTTTGGGAAAGCATTGCCCGCTTTTTTGATGTTGATTTTGATACGCCTTACCAAGACGTTTTTGTCCCTGAAACTCATTTTTGGGAAACCAAATGGTTTGGGGGTGCTACGTTGAATTATGCGCAACATATTTTTAAACACGCTACTACTAAACGCCCTGCTTTGGTGTTTCAAAATGAGGCAGGAAAATTTCCCGAAATTAGTTGGGTTCAGCTTATTGCGAAAACATATGTGCTGCAGCAAGAACTTGTTAATCAGGGTGTTACTAAAGGAGATGCGGTAGTTTGCTTTGGTACAAATAGCCCCGAAACAATAGCGGCATTTTTAGCAACCAATACGTTGGGTGCGGTGTGGTCATCTTGTTCGCCAGATTTTGGTACCCACGCCGTTTGCGAACGTTTTTCGCAACTCCAACCCAAAGTGCTCTTTGCGCATCGTACATACCAATATAATGGAAAGCAGCACGATTGTATGACGCGTATAGCTGAAATCCAAAAACAGATACCTTCTATTCAGCAAACCATTTTTTTGGATGCGCATACTGCTTTTGACGATGCATCAAAAACGATAAACGATATCGACTTTACTTCCGTGTCTTTTTCTTCGCCAATTTGGGTGTTGTTTTCATCAGGGACTACAGGCAAACCAAAAGCGTTAGTTCACGGTACAGGACACATGCTTTTGGAGCATCTAAAAGCCCTTGGATTGCATCAAAATGTTTGCGAGGGCGACCGCTATTTTTGGTACTCCACCACAGGCTGGATGATGTGGAATTATGCGCTCAGTAGCCTGCTTTGCGGGGCAACGCTTTGTTTATATCAAGGGGCGCCAAACTACCCTACAAAAGATGCGTTATGGCACTTTGCTAATGATGCAAAAATCAATCATTTTGGTGGCGGAGCCGTGTATTTTCAGCTACAAATGGAACAACCCTCGAAGTATGTGCAATCAACCGATTTTGCTTCGCTAAAAACCATTGGATCTACAGGCTCTCCAATGTCAGCGGAGGTGTGCAAACAGTTGCAACAGCAGTTTCCAAAAACCCAAATTATTTCCCTAAGTGGCGGCACAGATGTTTGCACTGCTTTTGTGGGCGGTCATCCCGACTTGCCCGTTATACCTGGAGAAATCCAATGCAAAATGCTGGGTGCCGCCGTGGAGGTTTGGAATGCTGAGCGAAACGCAGTAATTGAAAAGGCAGGAGAATTAGTCCTTAGCGCACCGCTGCTTTCCATGCCGCTTTATTTGCTTAACGACCCATACTTTTCGCGCTATAAGCAAAGCTATTTTTCAATTTTTGAAACTGTTTGGAGTCATGGCGACTGGGCGATGGAAACTAAAAACGGAGGAGTTGTTATTTACGGGCGCTCGGACGCAACCCTAAACCGATTTGGGGTGCGCATTGG
>JAFMFL010000035.1 GCA_017856205.1 Flavobacteriaceae bacterium | reverse complement strand
AGACAACAATATATCTAGTACACTTGTCAAAGATTTTATTGAAAACACCCGTCAGTTTGCACCATTGTATTCGGCATACGACTATTACACGCCCATGACATCTTATGTTCCCGTTTTGTTCGCTGCTGACATGCCTGAATCAGGTCGATTGCTGTACAACGCTATTGCGCAAGTATATCAAAATCGATTGGCATTGTTTAGTCAAGTTCCTGAAGAAGAACTCCAATATTATAAAGAAAGTATTGCGTTTGAAATACAGGCGTATCAAAAGGTTTTGGAAAGCTATCAAATCCTAGAGCCCAACTTAGATAGTGTTTCGGAAGCCAATGCCTACTTTAGAAAAGCCACCAATCCTTACACAACAGACTAAACAAAGTCTTTCATTAATCCGATAAGCGTATTAGCGTCTTGTTCGCCACTTTGGCGCCATACCATTTCTCCCGATTTGTAAATCATCAATGTAGGCAATCCTTTTATACGAAGGGCTTCGGCTAACTTGGGGTTTTTATCTACATCTATTTTGACCACTTTTCCATTATCTCCCATAGCAGCAGCCACATCGCGCAGCACAGGGTGCATTTCCGTAGAGGGGTCGTTCCAGTCTGTGTAAAAACTTAACAGAATGGGGATATTCGCGTCTATTAATTCACCAAACTTGGACATTTTGTCGGTTTTATACGTCAAAAATACATTTTTTATGATAACTCTACGAATAACAGCACAAACTGTACCAATCATTTCTAAGTGTTCCTTTTTTAATCTTGACCAATAAAGCCTATTTTTAGCACAGCTTTTATTCATTTCATGGCTCAAAACCGCCTTTTCCTTTTAGATGCTTACGCCCTTATTTTTCGGGGTTATTATGCCTTTATCAAAAACCCGCGTATCAACTCCAAAGGCATGGACACCAGCGCCATTTTGGGGTTTACCAATTCGTTGTTTGATGTCATTAAACGCGAACGCCCAGACTATCTTGCCGTGGCGTTTGACAAAGGCGGATCACAAGTGCGCAACGACATGTTCCCCGAATATAAAGCAAATCGTTCCGAAACACCCGAAGCAATAAAAATTGCCGTCCCATACATCCAAAATTTACTCAAAGCATTACACATCCCTGTTATTGAGCTAGAAGGATTTGAGGCAGATGATATTATTGGCACTCTTGCCAAACAAGCAGAAAAAGAAGATTTTCAGGTTTATATGGTTACCCCAGATAAAGATTTTGCCCAATTGGTTTCGGAGAATATTTTTATGTATCGCCCTGCCCGTATGGGCAATGGCATTGAAATTTGGGGCATCCCCGAAGTGCAAGAAAAATTTGAAGTAGAACACCCCGAACAGGTTATTGATTATTTGGGAATGATGGGCGATGCGGTAGATAATATCCCCGGACTGCCTGGCGTTGGCGACAAAACCGCAAAAAAATTCTTGGCGCAATACGGCAGCATGGAAGGTTTGTTGGAAAACACCCATGAGCTAAAGGGTAAAATGAAAGAAAACGTTGAAGCCAACAAAGAATTAGGGTTGCTTTCCAAAAAATTGGCGCGCATATTACTTGATGTACCCGTGCAATTTGATGCTACCCAATACGAACTCAGTAAGCCAGATATTCCTGCAGTAAAAGAGCTTTTTCAGGAACTGGAATTTCGGCGCCTAAGCGAAACTTTTGTAAAGGTTTTTGCGCCTAACGAAACTCCATCTGCACCTGAAAAACCCACTACTCCACAGGCTGCGCCTGTGGCTTTTGATTTGTTTCATCAGCCGGGAAGTGGACAGCAAGAATCCGTCGCCGAATTCAAATCCCTTGCCAACACTCCGCATCATTATCAATGCGTGAAAACCCAAATGGAGCGCAGTCTTTTGGTAAACACTCTGATGCGCCAAAAAAGCGTTTGCTTTGATACCGAAACCACAGGATTGGACGCCATCAGCGCATCGCTTGTAGGAATTGCGTTTAGTTGGCAAGCGGGTACTGGCTATTATGTTCCCATTCCCGAAAATGAATCAGAACGCAACGAAATTTTAAACGATTTAGCGCCCTTTTTTGGAAGTGAAAGAATCGAGAAAGTGGGGCAAAATTTAAAGTATGATATAAAGGTCATGCATCAGCACGGTATAGCTGTAAAAGGACCGCTTTTTGATACCATGTTGGCACACTATATTATCAATCCTGATATGCGTCACAACATGGATGTCCTTGCCGAAACCTATTTGGGCTATCGACCAAAACCCATTTCGGATTTGATTGGTAAAAAAGGAAAAAATCAAGGGTCGATGCGCAACGTGCCGCTAGACCAACAAACCGAATATGCTGCCGAAGACGCCGATATTACCTGGCAGCTTAAAGAACATTTTGAGCAGGAATTGGGCAAAAACGAACAACGTGATTTGCTGCATAATATTGAGTTACCACTAATACGCGTGTTGGCAGCCATGGAATTGGCAGGGATTTCCCTTGATGTGCCCTATCTAAATACGATGTCTACTCAATTAGAGCAAGAAGCACAAGCATTGACACAACGTATTTTTGACCAAGCTGGGGAAACCTTTAATTTGGCATCACCAAAACAGTTGGGGCCTATTTTATTTGACAAGCTCAAACTAGTTGATAAACCAAAAAAGACTAAAACAGGGCAATATTCCACCGCCGAAGAGGTGCTATCTACCCTAGCCAAAAATCATCCCATTGTGGCTGATATTTTGGAATGGCGCAGTGTGCAAAAACTCAATAACACCTATGTTTCGGCATTGCCACAAGACGTAAATCCGCGTTCAAATCGCGTCCATACGGTTTATAATCAGGCAGTTGCTGCCACAGGACGACTTAGCAGTAACCATCCAAACTTGCAAAATATTCCCATTAGAACTCCCAGAGGGCAGCAAATACGCAAAGCTTTTGTAGCCAAAGACGATAATCATGTACTCATGGCTGCGGACTACTCCCAAATAGAATTACGCATTATTGCCTCGCTTAGCGAAGACCCCAGCATGGTAGCGGCATTTAACAACAACGAAGACATTCACGCCGCCACAGCCGCAAAAGTATTTGGCGTTCCCTTAGCTGACGTTAGCCGTGAGCAGCGCAGCCAAGCCAAGACTGTGAATTTTGGAATTATATATGGCGTATCTGCTTTTGGGTTAAGCAACCAAACCACGCTCAACCGCACCGAAGCCAAAAACCTTATTGACACCTATTATGAGAATTACCCCAAGCTCAAAGCCTATATGAACGAGCAAGTAGATTTTGCCCGTGAACACGGCTATGTGGCTACCGTTTTAGGTAGGCGCAGGTATTTAAAAGACATCAATTCTAGAAATGCGGTGGTGCGCGGTGCTGCCGAACGCAATGCCATCAATGCGCCCATACAAGGAAGTGCTGCAGATATTATCAAAATTGCCATGCTCCATATTTATAAGCGGATGCAAGCCGAAAAATTAGAGTCCAAAATGCTGCTCCAAGTACATGACGAACTCGTTTTTGAATGTCCAAAAGCGGAGTTGGATACGCTTAGGCAATTGGTGCAAACCGAAATGGAAAACGCCTATACATTGCAAGTGCCTCTTACAGTAGATATTGGCGTAGGTCAAAACTGGTTGGAGGCGCATTAGACGCATCTAAAACAAATCTCAAAATAGCATTTGCATTATTGGGGATAGTTTGTACATTTGCAGCCCGCCAAACAGAGGTCAATTCTGTGGTGGAATAACGAGCAAAAACGTACACAGTGGACTCATTAAGTTATAAAACCGTATCTATCAACAAACAAAACGCTGATAAACAGTGGGTTGTAGTTGATGCCGCCGACCAAGTATTAGGTCGCTTTTCGTCTAAAGTAGCCAAGCTGTTGCGCGGCAAATACAAGCCAAGCTACACACCACACGTGGACTGTGGCGATAACGTTATTGTAATTAATGCCGATAAAATCAAACTTACCGGCAACAAATGGACAGACAAAACCTATATCCGCCACACGGGCTATCCCGGGGGTCAGCGTAGTTTGACTGCCACTGAAGTATTCGAAAAAGACCCTACTCGCGTTGTAGAAAAAGCAGTAAAGGGTATGCTTCCTAAAAACAAATTAGGTGCTGAATTGTTCCGTAACCTGTACGTATTTGCAGGTGCTGAGCACACTCACGGAGGTCAGCAACCCAACGAATTAAATATCAACGAGTTAAACTAATATGGAAACCATCCACAAAATTGGTCGCCGCAAAACAGCTATTGCACGTGTTTACCTTACTGAAGGTAAAGGAGAAATCATCGTGAACAAAAAGCCGCTGAACGTATATTTTGCACCTGCCACATTACAATATAAAGTAAATCAACCCTTTGCCTTAACAGAAACCACAGGACAATACAATTTGACTGCAACGGTAATTGGCGGAGGCCCAAATGGACAAGCCGAGGCGGTTCGTCTTGCTATTTCTAGAGCACTTTGTGCTATTGATGAAGAATACAGAACAGTGCTTAAGCCTGAAGGATTGCTTACTCGTGACCCAAGAATGGTGGAACGTAAGAAATTCGGTCAGAAGAAAGCTCGTAAGAAATTCCAATTCTCAAAACGTTAACCTTATCGTTGCGCTAGCGCAACATCAAGTTCATTTAAATACCATTAATTTGTTGCCATTAGTTTAGCATCTAAATACGTAAGGCCGAGACATCGCCACTTCCGTATTGCTAATCAGGGAACGTAAACTATCAACAACAATGTCTAAAATAGAAGTTAAAGACCTACTCGATGCCGGAGTGCATTTTGGTCACCTTACCCGCAAGTGGAACCCCAATATGGCGCCCTACATTTATATGGAGCGCAACGGAATCCACATCATCAACCTGTATAAATCGGTTGCGAAAATCGAAGAAGCGAACGAAGCGCTAAAGAAAATTGCAGCTTCGGGACGTAAAATTTTGTTTGTTGCTACCAAAAAACAAGCAAAGGATATCGTTTCTGAAAAAGTAGCAAACGTAAACATGCCTTACATTACCGAGCGTTGGCCTGGTGGTATGCTTACCAACTTTGTTACCATCCGCAAAGCGGTAAAGAAAATGGCAGCTATCGATAAGATGAAAGCCGATGGTACTTTTGAAACCCTTTCTAAAAAGGAAAAATTACAAGTAGATCGCTTACGAGCAAAACTGGAAAAGAACTTGGGTTCTATTTCAGATATGACACGTCTTCCGGGAGCATTGTTTGTTGTAGATATTCGTAGAGAGCACATTGCGGTTAAAGAAGCGCAAAAACTAAACATCCCCATTTTTGCGATGGTAGACACCAATGCAGACCCAAGAGATGTTGATTATGTGATTCCTGCAAATGATGATGCATCAAAATCTATTGAAAAAATCTTAACGCTGGTTACCGATGCTGTTGCTGAGGGATTAAGTGAGCGCCAACAAGATAAAGCTGAAGCAGATGCTGTTGCTAGTGAAGGCGAAGTGGTTGCCGAAGCTGAAGCAAGCGCAGAAGAACTAACTGTAGATGAAGTAGTTGAAGAAGCTGCTGAAGAAATTGCGGAGGAAGTGATTGAAGAAGCTGCCGAGGAAGTAGCTGAAGAAGCTGCTGAAGAGGTTGCAGAGGAAGTTGACAATGCGGCTGATGAAGCAACTGAAGAAGAACAAACTCCTGAAGTAGAACCAGAAGAACCAACAGAAGAAGACAACTAAAAAAAATACTATGTCAAAAATTACTGCTGCTGAAGTAAACAAATTGCGCCAAGCTACTGGTGCTGGAATGATGGACTGCAAAAAAGCCTTAGTAGAAGCCGAAGGTGACTTCGATGCTGCTATTGAATTGCTCCGTAAAAAAGGACAAAAGGTAGCGGCAAACCGCGCCGACCGTGATTCTTCGGAAGGAGCGGTTATTGCACGTGTAAATGATGATGCTAGCGTTGGCGTTGTTGTTTCCGTAAACTGCGAAACCGACTTTGTTGCCAAAAACGATAGCTATTTGGATTTGGCGAACAAGCTTGCCGATATTGCTCTTGAACACAGCGCCAAAGATGCTTTCTTAGCGGCTACATTTGAGGGAAGTCTTACCGTTGCCGATAAGCTTACTGAGCAAACAGGTGTAATTGGCGAAAAAATTGAAATTGGTGGTTTTGAGCGTCTTGAAGCTCCGTTTGTAGGATCCTACATCCATGCAGGAAACAAAATAGCTACCCTTGTAAGTCTTTCTGCTTCTGTGGAAGGTGCTGCCGAGGCTGCCAAAAACGTTGCCATGCAAGCTGCGGCCATGAACCCCATAGCTTTAAACGAAGAAGGTGTTGATGCTAAGATTATTGAAAAAGAAATCGAAATTGCCAAAGACCAATTGCGTGCAGAGGGCAAACCAGAAGCCATGTTAGACAACATTGCTAAAGGAAAAATCAAACGATTCTTTAAAGACAATACGCTTGTAAATCAAGACTATATCAAAGACAGCAAGCAAAGCGTTGCTGCCTATGTGAAGTCTGTAAACCCCGATTTGGTGGTTACTGGATTTAAACGCTTAGCATTGGGATAACCCATTGTTGATTTGTTAAAAATGATAAAAAAGACCTCCGCTACGGAGGTTTTTTTTATTTTAGGGGTGCCGAATCTTTAGATATGAGAGGTTTGCTCCTTTTTTTAGTTCTCTTTTCAAGTGCTGTACAGGCCCAACGGGTTGTTGTTATGGATAGTATTTCCAATGAACCCATTTCTTTGGTTAGTGTTTATGACGGAAAGACCGGCGTAATTACCAGTTCGTCTGGTACGTTTTATTGGCAAAAGCCACAAGCTGATAGCATAACATTATCCTGTTTGGGGTATGCCCAAAAAAAAATAGCTGCGTCACAAATTCGCGACACGCTATACCTGCTGCCCAAGGCTGTGGAACTTATGCCCGTTATGGTTAGCAACCGAACGCTAACGGCAGTAGAAATTATTGATAGCGTTAAGGCGAACACCTCAAAAACCGTTGATTTTGGACTTTCTTCGAGTGAAGTTTTTGTACATTATATTGATTTGACTGACGTACAAAAAATGGATATTGAAATTAAAAAATCAACCATTCCAGAGCTTGACCAAACTTTTGTGGACGAAATTTTAGCACAAGTCCCCAAAAAGGAAAAAGATGAATTTTACTCCAAAAGCAAATGGCTAAGAGATAGTGGTGGGCTTAAGCATCATAAGTTACAGGTATTACAAGCCGCAACACTTCGTGATTCAATTACGGAAAGCCGCTTTGATTCCATGGAAAAAACGATAAGCGAAATTCTTACAAAAAGGGTGAAAAAAGACTCTTATTTTAAAGTGAAGTCGGGACCACTAATTACCGTTAAAATGAATAATCCCGTCCAAGAAATTGATACCGTAGAGCAAGAAAAAAGAAAGCTAACGCCAAAAAAATATGCTGCCAACCAACTTGGGAGTTTACAAGGATTGGCAACTAAAAATCTATTTGCTGAAAACAATTGGGCATTGCCCTTTTTAGTTAATCCAAAAAAATATACATTTTCAAACGAGGGCACGGTGTACGATTTGGGTGTGCCCGTATATAAAATCCAATTTAGCTCTAAAAAGAAAAAAGACTACAACGGTTACTTACTTATTGATGTAGAAGACTTTGGTGTACATCAAATCAGGTACCAAAACAACAAACATCAAGTTAGGGTGAAATTATTTGGATTGTTCTATGAAGAACGCCTAAACAACAGGACGTATTCATTTGTAAAAAACCATTTGGGCAAATACACCTTATATCACATTTATGAAGAATATCAGGAGCATGCAGGAATAAAAAGACCATTTAAAATTATTGAAAAAAACAAAGTGGTCAAAGGCAGAAACAGGCAAAATGTTTTTTCCATGGATGCTAATTTCAATATCAAACAGGTGTATCAGAAAAACATATATTTTAATTCTTTTACGCCTATTTCTAAGAAAGCGTTTGATGCTTTCAAACTAGAGCATAGCGTTCTTCCAAAAGATATGTACAGTCAATCGGAAATTAAAAAATACATCCCCGACTTTCCTTTAGAATAATTTAAGCGCAAAGCGAAAGTTGGTTCATCACCAAATCGCAGCTAACTTGTTATATTTGCACAAACATACTCCATGCAATACAAACGAATACTTCTAAAACTTAGCGGCGAAGCACTCATGGGCGACCGCACCCACGGCATTGACCCACAACGTCTGGCAGCCTACGCACAGGATATTAAGGAAATTGTTGCGCTTGGAATAGAGGTAGCTATTGTTATTGGGGGCGGAAACATATTTCGCGGTGTTGCAGCTGCTAGTAATGGAATGGATCGCGTGCAAGGTGATTATATGGGTATGCTTGCCACTTGTATTAATGGGCTAGCGCTGCAAAGTGCCTTGGAAGATGCCGAAGTGCCAACGCGTTTGCAAACCGCGCTTAAAATTGAAGCCGTTGCAGAGCCCTATATCAAGCGCCGTGCTGTACGGCATTTGGAAAAAGGGCGGGTCGTGATTTTTGGTGCCGGTACTGGGAATCCATTTTTTACTACTGACTCCGCAGCCGTACTTCGCGCCATAGAGGTCAGTGCAGATGTTATCCTTAAAGGAACACGTGTGGACGGTATTTATTCTGCTGACCCCGAAAAAGACAAATCAGCGGAGAAGTTTGAAAATATCTCTTTTAATGATGTGCTCAGCAAAGGGCTTAAAGTGATGGACATGACCGCATTTACCTTAAGCCAAGAAAACGAGTTACCCATTATAGTGTTTGACATGAACAAACCTGGAAATTTGAAAAAAGTGGTGATGGGCGAGCCCATCGGAACATTGGTAAATCTATAAGCAATGGAAGAACTAAACTTTATACTAGAAGCTACCGAAGAAGCCATGGACAAGGCAATCGAGCACCTCGATAAATCGTTTATAAACATTCGTGCTGGAAAAGCAAACCCAGTAATGCTTTCAACTGTAAAAGTTGATTATTACGGTGCACAAACACCCCTAAGTCAAGTGGCAAATGTGAATACCCCCGATGCGCAAACCCTATCGGTGCAGCCATGGGAAAAAACGCTTATCCCCGAAATTGAACGCGCCATTATGGTTGCCAATTTGGGTTTTAACCCCATGAATAATGGGGAGTCTATTATCATCAGTATTCCACCATTAACAGAAGAACGCCGTCGCGAGCTGGTAAAGCAAGCCAAAGCCGAAGCCGAACATGCTAAAGTTGGGGTACGCAATGCACGAAAAGATGCCAATACGGAATTGAAAAAATTGGAACTCTCTGAAGACGAACTCAAAAATGCTGAGGTCGATGTTCAAGACGCAACCAATAAATATATTGCCACGATAGACGAAAAATATCTGGTAAAAGAAAAAGAAATCATGACTGTGTAAGCAGGTCATGAATAGAAGATTGCTATGATAAAATGGATAAATACACGCTTCTGGGGAAGCGTGGCACGGCTTATCCTGCGTAACCGAATATTGTTTTTGATAGCCATTATGGCTGCTACTTTTTTCCTGTCAACCCAGTGGGGAAATATTCGTTTTAGCTTTACCGAAGCAAATCTTTTACCAGATAATCATCCCTTTAATACCTATTACGAACGCTTTTTAGACCGATTTGGGGAAGAAGGAAACATGGTGGTCATTGCTGTGCAAGACAATCAGTTTTTCACTCCTGAAAAACTCGCCGCATGGAAAGCACTTGGCGATAGCTTAGCGGCATCGCCTAGCATAGAATACGTAGTAACAATAAGCGAGCTGACGCAACTTAAACGAAATACCAATAAAAGAATTTTTGAATCAGCCCCAATACCCTATCAAAAACCCAAAACCAACGAGGAAGCTACAGCATTAAAACAATGGTTATTTCAGCAACAGCCGCTATACAACGAATTGCTTTTTAACAAAGAAACAGGGGTGGTGCAAGCGGGCGTGTATTTACGCCCAGAGGTTGTAAATAGCGGGGAACGACAGGCTTTTGTAGATAATGTACTAATGCCAAAAATAGGGGCATTTGAAAAAGACACAGGACTTGACGTGCGCGTGTCGGGAATGCCGTATATCCGCACCATAAACGCCAAAATGATTTTAGACGAAATCGGCTTGTTTGTCGTAGCAGCAACACTTGTGACTACGCTGATTTTTTTCTTCTTTTTTAGGTCGTATCGTGCTACTTTCATTTCCATGTCCATTGTGGTTATTGGTGTAATGTGGGCATTTGGGATTATCGGATTATTAGGATATGAAATTACGGTTCTCACGGCACTAATCCCCCCTATAATCATTGTGATTGGGGTGCCAAATTGTATTTTTCTTATCAATAAATACCAAAACGAAATCAAAAAACACGGTAACCAAGCGCGATCATTGCAGCGTGTCATTTCAAAGATTGGAAATGCTACGCTTATGACCAACATGACTACCGCCTGCGGTTTTGCGACGTTTATGCTTACCAATAGTACACTGCTACGAGAATTCGGGATAGTAGCATCTATCAATATCATGATGATATTTGTATTGTCGCTACTCATGATTCCTATCATTTACAGTTTTATGTCGATCCCAAAAAAAAAGCATTTGGAGCATCTAAATCGAAAGTGGATGTCAGGTTTTGTGGCATGGATGGAGCGCATAGTAAAGCAGCATCGTGTGTCGGTGTATTTCATATCGGTTATAGCGCTTATGCTGAGTATTATTGGGATGTATGAAATTCGCCTTTCGGGAACTATAGTTGATGACATGCCCAAAAAAGCGGACTTCTACAAAGACATTCGGTTTTTTGAAACGCACTTTAAAGGGATAATGCCCATTGAAATTATGGTGGATACCAAACGTAAAAATGGCGCAACACGCCTATCTACACTAAACCGCATCAACAGATTAGAAAATGATTTGCGTGAAATTCCCGAATTGTCAAATCCCGTTTCGGCAGTGGCTGTAGCAAAATACCTAAAGCAAGCATTCTACAACGGAAACCCAAAATACTTCCAGTTGCCCACAAATCAAGAGAATAATTTTATTCGAGCACACACCAAAAACTTGGGCGACGAAGCGAATTTTCTAACCCGATTGGTGGACGAAACAGGGCAATTTGCCCGAATTACTGTCATGCTTCAAGACGTAAGTACAGAACGCATGGAAGCCATTGAGCAACAAATACAAAATAGCATAAACAAGTATTTTCCTGCCGATCGATTTGATGTTTCCATGACAGGAAAAGCCTTGGGTTACCTTAAAGGTACACGCTTTTTGGTGCGCAACCTTGTGGTTTCATTAAGCCTTGCCATTTTGCTTATTGCATTGTTTATGGCGTATATGTTTCGGTCGTTTCGTATGATTCTTATCTCGCTACTTCCTAATGTCATTCCGCTAATTCTTACAGCTGGTATGATGGGCTTTTTGGGCATTGCCATCAAGCCCTCAACCATTTTGGTGTTTAGCGTTGCTTTCGGTATTTCGGTAGATGATACCATTCACTATTTGGTAAAATATAGGCAAGAGTTGCAAGCCACAAAATGGAACGTAAAAAAGTCGGTGTATGCAGCACTTCGTGAAACAGGCGTAAGTATGTTCTATACCTCTATTGTACTGTTTTTTGGGTTTTCGGTGTTTATGATTTCTAGCTATGGCGGTACGGTTGCACTTGGTGGTTTGGTGTCGGCAACCTTGCTTTTTGCCATGTTAGCTAACCTTATTTTATTGCCTTCATTGTTGCTTTCGCTCGAAAAACAAATTGCCAATGAGCGTACGCTCAAAGAGCCAAAATTTCAGATTTTGCCCGAGAACGAAGCAGAATAATTGCGCTATATTTGCCACTGTTAATGTAAACACCTTATGGACATTCGTCAACTTTTTTCTGGAGAACACAAAGGTCAAAAAGTTACCGTTCGCGGTTGGGTTCGCACCTTTCGCGCCAATCGATTTATTGCCCTAAACGATGGCTCCTGCTTGGCAAATCTGCAATGTGTGGTAGATTTCGAACAAACTCCCGAAGAAGTGCTTGCAGAAATTAATACAGGTGCTGCCTTAGAAATTTCAGGCACTCTTGTAGAAAGTCAAGGGAAGGGCCAGCAATTCGAAATTCAAGCCGATTCGGTAACCGTTTTAGGAGGCTCAAATCCAGACGAATACCCCATACAGCCTAAAAAACACTCGTTGGAGTTTTTGCGCGAAAAAGCGCATTTGCGTGTTCGCACCAACACCTTTGCTGCGGTTATGCGAGTGCGTGCCGCACTGTCGTTTGCCGTGCATCAATACTTTACAAAAAATGGATTTTATCAAGTGCATACACCTATCATTACGGGTAGCGATGCCGAAGGAGCTGGCGAAATGTTTCGTGTAACGACTTTAGATCCATCTCAAAAAACAGACGAGACCGACTTTTTTGGTAAAGAAACCAACCTTACCGTTTCTGGGCAATTAGAGGCCGAAACCTACGCCATGGGATTGGGTAAAGTGTACACATTTGGACCAACATTTAGGGCTGAAAATTCCAACACTTCACGACACTTGGCAGAATTTTGGATGATTGAACCCGAGGTTGCGTTTAACGATTTGGACGATAACATGGATTTAGCAGAGGATTTTATCAAGGCCGTGTTGACCTATGTATTAGAAAATTGCGAAGAAGATTTGACGTTTTTAGATCAACGCTTTGCACAAGAAGAGGCAAAAAAACCACAGCTTGAGCGTAGCCCCATGGGGCTTTTAGAGCGCTTACGCTTTGTAACCCAAAATGAGTTTATGCGAGTTTCCTACACAGAAGCCATAGACATTTTACGCAATTCTAAGCCCAACAAAAAGAAGAAATTCAAGTATCCAATAGATGCTTGGGGTGTAGATTTGCAAAGTGAGCACGAACGCTATTTGGTAGAAAAGCACTTTACTAGTCCTGTGATTTTGTTTGATTATCCTGCTGAGATAAAAGCGTTTTATATGCGTATGAACGATGATGGTAAAACAGTTCGCGCCATGGATGTATTGTTCCCTGGAGTAGGCGAAATGGTAGGTGGATCGCAGCGGGAAGAACGCCTTGACAAGCTTGTAGAGCGCATGCGTGCCATGGATATAGACGAAGAAGAGTTGTGGTGGTACACGGATTTGCGTCGTTTTGGAACAGCCGTTCATGCCGGTTTTGGACTTGGTTTTGAGCGATTGGTACTGTACACCACAGGAATGTCTAACATTAGAGATGTAATTCCATATCCGCGAACCCCGCTAAATGCTGCATTTTAGAAGAGAATGTGTGGGTTTTTTGTATTTTTAAAACCCAATATTAATTCATGCTCAAACAACGCCTTCAATTTAAGCTTTCACAAAAGCTATCGCCACAGCAAATTCAGCTGATGAAGTTGATTCAGCTTCCCATTCAGTCTTTTGAGCAACAGATATTACGTGAGATTGAAGAAAACCCAGCGCTTGCTTCAGGAAAAGAAGAAGAAAAAGAGCGAGAAGAATTTGATACCCCCGAGGAGGATAGTGGCGAAATTATAGAGGCAGACGACATTGATATTGATGCCTATTTAAGCGATGACGAAATCCCCGAATACCGTCTTCGGGCGCAAAATTACAGTTCAGACGATGAAGAAAAACAAGTGCCCTATGCTGCAGGCGTGAGCTTTCATCAACAGCTAATGGCACAACTAGACACTTTTACCTTTTCAGAACAAGAATACCGCATTGCGGCTTTTTTGGTGGGGAGTATCGATAATAGCGGTTATATCCGACGGGAATTGATTGATATTGTAGATGACTTGGCGTTTACTGAAAACATATACGTAGACGAAGCGGAAGTACGCAAGGTATTGCAATCCGTACAGCAACTTGACCCACCAGGAGTTGGTGCGTTGGATTTGCAAGACTGTTTGCTTATTCAGCTAATGCGAAAGCCACAAAGTCC
>JAFMFL010000114.1 GCA_017856205.1 Flavobacteriaceae bacterium | reverse complement strand
TACAACGCTATTGCCAATAACGGTGAACTTGTGTTGCCGCGATTTGTTTCATCTGTACGAGGTCTAGACGGGAGGGTAGTACAATCGTTCCCTAAAAAGGTACTGAACCCTGCTATTTGTTCCGAAGAAACACGTTCTAAACTACACAGGCTAATGGAAGGTGTGGTTAAAAACAAGTGGGGAACCGCTCATAATATTTATGATAAGAAACTTTCTATAGCTGGAAAAACAGGAACATGTCAGGTGGATTATACTACAGGCAATGTTCAGTATGTTTCAAGTTTTGTTGGGTACTTCCCAGTAGAAAACCCAACCTACTCATGCATTGTTGTGATACATAAACCCAACAAAAAAATTGGGTACTATGGCAATGTGGTAGCTGCCCCAGTATTCAAAAAAATTGCGGAAGCTGTTATTCATAACATTCCACAAAAAAGCACGCTGGAACTAAACAAAATAGCTGCGTTAACGAAACAAAATAACAAGCCAAACACAACCGATTTACTCAATAGTGATCGCATGCCTGATGTTCGTGGTTGGTCTGCTATGGAAGCGGTTGCTAAACTTGAAAATTTAGGTGTTTCTGTAACGCTAAAAGGCAAAGGAAAAGTATTGCGCCAGTCGCAAAAACCAGGTGTGCAGCTTAAAAAGAATCAAACCGTAACCCTCACACTAACATGAAAGTGCTAAAAGACATATTGTTTGGTGTGCCGTTGCAAACGGTTTCTGGGAGTACACATATTCAAGTTAGTGATATAACCTTTGATTCAAGAAACGTCAAAAAGGACGCACTGTTTGTTGCCATTAAAGGAACTGCACACGACGGTCATGTGCACATTTCTGATGCCATTAAAAAAGGGGCTGCTGCTGTGTTATGCGAAGAGATTCCAACACCACTTCAAAAAGAGGTGACCTATGTTAGTTGCACCAATTCACGTCGCGCCTTGGCGACTGTAGCCGCACATTGGTATGACAATCCGAGTGCTGAGCTTAAACTTATCGGTGTTACGGGAACCAATGGTAAAACGTCTGTGGCTACCATGGGGTATCAGTTGTTTCATCAAATGGGGTATACCGC
The DNA here is from genome assembly GCA_017856205.1 of Flavobacteriaceae bacterium. Lineage (GTDB taxonomy): Bacteria > Bacteroidota > Bacteroidia > Flavobacteriales > Flavobacteriaceae > UBA7446. Next base: position 1,967 of record JAFMFL010000114.1, on the reverse strand, counting down.
AGGCTTGCTCTCAACAGTGGAAATTCGTATTGGCAAAAAAGTATTGCCGAGTACTCACACAACACCAGATGTGCTCACTACAAATAAGATTTTGCGCCAAATGGTGGATGACGGTGTAACGCACTGTTTTATGGAGGTGTCGTCTCATGGTATTGATCAAGATAGGGTTTTCGATATTCAGTTTTCAGGGGGCGTTTTCACAAATCTTTCCCACGATCATTTGGATTACCACAAGGATTTTAAATCCTACAGAGACACTAAAAAGAGCTTTTTTGATATGCTTTCAAAAGATGCTTTTGCGCTTTCTAATGCCGATGATAAAAACGGCTCTTTTATGTTGCAAAACACTAAAGCTGCAAAACACTTTTTTGGCATGAAAAGCGTTGCAGATTTTCATGTAAAGGTTTTAGAAAAAAGTTTTTCGGGAATGCTTTTAAAACTTCAGCACAATGAAGTTTGGACCCCGTTAGTAGGGATGTTTAATGCTTCAAACTTTGTGTGTGTTTATGCAATAGGCATATTGTTGGAGATAGATAAAACGGAACTTTTGCCTGTGTTGAGTACGCTCAAAGGCGCGGTAGGCCGTTTTCAGGCGGTTACAACCAAACCTGTGACGGCTATCGTAGATTATGCTCATACGCCTGACGCACTTACACAAGTATTGGACACCATAGCAGTGCTACGCACACGAAATGAAAAACTTATAACCGTAGTGGGTTGTGGTGGGAATAGAGACAAAGCGAAGCGTCCGCTTATGGCGAAAGCTGCTGTTGAAAAAAGCGATTTGACCATTTTCACTTCTGACAATCCAAGAGACGAGGACCCAGAGGAGATTATCACAGAGATGCTTTCAGGTGTTTCTATGGAAGTTAATCACAAACACCTTACGGTTGTTGACAGAGCACAAGCCATAAAAACAGCTTGTGCTATGGCACAAGACCAAGACATCATTTTGGTAGTGGGCAAAGGGCATGAAACCTATCAAGAACAAAACGGAAAGCGCCTTCCGTTTGATGACGTAGCGGAACTAGAACAACATCTTCAAAACAAGAATTAATGCTTTACAATCTTTTTGAATACTTAGAAAAAACGTATCAATTTCCTGGCGCATCCTTGTTTGGATACATCTCCTTTCGGGCTGCGGTAGCCATTATTTTTTCGCTCTTGGTAACGGCAGTTTTGGGTAAGCGCATTATTGCAATGCTACAACGTTACCAAATGGGCGAAACCATTCGCGATTTGGGACTTGAAGGACAGCAAGAAAAAGCAGGCACGCCAACTATGGGTGGTCTGATGATAATTTTCGGCACGTTGATTCCCGTTGTACTTCTCACAAGACTCGATAATATTTACATCATTTTGCTGATAGTTACAACGGTTTGGATGGGATTGATTGGCTTTATAGACGACTACCTAAAAATAAAAAAGAAAGATAAGGCAGGGCTTAAAGGACGTTTTAAAATTGTGGGTCAGCTTAGTCTTGGATTACTAGTTGGCGCAGTATTGTATTTCCACCCAGAGGTTACTATTAAGCAACAAATAGATGGCGGAGGTGCTTTTATGCAAGAGGAAAAATCCACAAAAACAACCATTCCGCTATTTAAAAACAACGAATTTGATTATAGCGAGCTAATTTCTTGGGCAGGTGATGGTGCAATGGATTATGCTTGGTTAATTTTTATACCTGCAGTCATATTTATTATTACGGCGGTTTCTAATGGTGCTAACCTTACGGATGGTGTGGACGGATTAGCCGCAGGAACGGCTTCCATTTCAGTACTTACCCTTGGGCTTTTTGCCTGGGTATCGGGTAATATCATTTTTGCCGATTACTTAAATGTGATGTATATCCCACAAATAAGTGAGGTCGTTGTTTTTGTGGCAGCTTTTGTGGGAGCCTTAGTTGGATTTTTGTGGTACAATACGTATCCGGCACAAGTATTTATGGGCGATACGGGTAGCCTTAC
>JAFMFL010000034.1 GCA_017856205.1 Flavobacteriaceae bacterium | reverse complement strand
GTTATTTTTAATAGTCTCATAATTAAATTCCAAAGCATATTTCTCAACAAGTAATTCTTTATGAATTTCCACAGCAGCAATATGGTCATCGTTATAAAGCCTGGGGTGGTGCTTAAATTGAGGAAAATGATACCCTAAATTAGAAACAGGCTTATAATTACGATCTGATAATATCTTGGCCGCTAAATCATATTCATTTTTGGATACCAAAAAATCAATATCGCCTACCATTCGCTCTGCGAGATCTTCATACAAATGTTGAATCAAATAACCAGCTCCTTTTATAAAAATAGGATTAACACCATTTTGTCTAAGCAGTGTATTTAAATCATTAAGTTGCTCAATTATTTGCAGGTTACGGTCTCTATTTAAAGATGTAATCTCCTCCATATAAGTGACCAAGTCATCCGGTAAAAATTGCAATATGCTGTTTCTTTTGTAATTACAATAAAGCGCTGGAAGAACCAATTGACTGGTGCTAATTTTAACAAACAAATCCCAATCGATTTTTTGTGATTTTAAAACCTCTTTTATTTCTTTAAGGTTTTTACTGCTTAAAGAAATCGAAAGAGACTTGGCTATAAAAAATGTTATTTCAGCTGAAGTCAAATAGACTAACTTTAAAATTATTTAGTAGGGTCAGGAGAATTATCAAAATAATCTTCTTTCATTTCTTTGAGTTGCTCCAAAGTGAATTTATCTCGTACGGGCTTTGTTTTTGGAAAGATATAGCCAGATAAAGTGATAAAAAGTTTGACGCGTTCTGTTTTGGTAAGCTTGTCTTGATTGGCTAATAAATCATCTAATACCTTTTCGTACAAAAGTTCCATTTTCTCTTTAATGGTTGGCGGATCTTTTTTTAAAGATTTTCGTTTGGATTTTTTACCAGCTGCTCTGGCTGACTCTGAATTGAATGGCATAGCTTTAAATTTGAAAAAAATTAATCATTTTTTTTGCAATGATATCCCGTCCTTGCCACAAAAATCTGAAAATTTTTCAAGAATTGATGTGGCAACACGAAGAAATTATTGGGGATTTGATTGGCGAAACTCCAGTGCAAAAACGTCTTTTTGCTGATTTTAAAGGAGCTATAAAAAGCCTTGGTGCTTGGGGCGGAGATTTTATCTTGGCATGTGGAGATGCAACTACTCCAACCTATTTTGCCAACAAAGGCTACACAACATGTTTGCCTTATAGTGCGCTTATCAATGTCTTGTCTTAAGATTGAGAGGCACAAAAAGTGTAACCTTAGTACCAGCAGCGATGCCATTGTTGTGAAATAAATCTTCAATTAAAAACTTAAGCTTTTTCTCGTTGTAATAATTAATAATATCTATTCTATCACGCATAATTTGCGTAGCAAACGACTTATGCTTGGCATACTTTTCTTTTTGCTTAGCTGCAGCTTCACGACCAATTCCATTATCGACGACAGTTACCTTAAGCATTTCATTTTCTTTAACTAAATCTATTGTTATTTTCCCCTTTTCTTTTTTAGGGATGATGCCATGAACAATGGAGTTTTCCACTATGGGTTGAAGCATCATACAAGGTAAAAACACTTCATTTTGATCAATTTCTGAATCGATATTTAACTCCAAATCAATTTTTTGCTCCAATCTATGCCCTTGCAATGCAACTTAATTTGTGATATAAGCAACTTCATCTGCAATGGAAATACGGTCAACACTACTCATTTCAATGGTGTTTCGAATAAGCTTTGAAAACGACGTAATATATTTGTTAAACTCCTTTTCTCCGCCCAAAATCATAGCGGTTTGCATGCCATTTAAGGCATTGAAAATAAAATGAGGATTCATTTGCGCCCGATATGCTTTGGCCTCTAGATTAGAAACTTGAAGGTTACAATCTCTACGTTCTTTAAGTAGTTTAGCTTCCAATACCAAAAACACATAAAAGACAAAAACAATCAAAACAATTACAAGGGATATAAACCACCATTTTAAATAGAACGGAGTAGAGATAAATATTTTGAATTCTAATGAATTAGATAATTGTCCGTTGCGTTCACCGCGAATGTACAACTGGTGACTTCCTCTTGAAAGCCCTACTAAGTGGATTTCGTTGGTTGTTTTTTTCCAATCTCCCAAACCCGTCCCACTCGTTACCTTATAAGAATATTTGATATTTGGATTTTCTTCTAACTCAACGTGTATATGATTGTAATTTCGAGACAACCTTAGCTCACTAACAATACTTTCAGAGTCTAAATGTGTAAGCTGTTGTGAATCATCATCGATAAACTCAATGTGCTCAATTTTAATCTCAAAAGGTTCTTTATTTTGAGCTATGCCTTAACTCGAAATAAAAAGTAAGGCAATAAAAAATATCGTATAAAGTGTTAATGAAAAAAACTTTGGCACGATTCGTGCACATATGAAAATGTAATGTTGTAACATTTTTATTGGTTATTGTTTTGACGCCCACACTTTTTTTTAAGTGTGGGTGTTTTTTTGGATAGCTAAATATAGCATTTGTGTGCGATAATTAACTAATTTCGCTTTATGCATATACTTTACGACTTCTTAACTGAGCTTGGCTGGTCTGCTAGTTTGGCGTGGTGGACAGACTTTGCCCTACTTTCTTTAATCTTACTCATCATCGCTTGGTTATTGCGTGTTTTTGCGCGATTTCTATTGGTCAGTATTTTTCACCAGATTGCAGCTTCCACAAAAACAACCATTGACGATACGCTGGTTGAAAACAAGTTTCCTAAAAACGTATCGCGCTTTGTGCCCTATTTTTTTCTAAGCGCATTGATTGGGTTATGGGCAAATGGGAATAGCACTGTTGAAAGCTGGCTAAGCGCAATTGTTAATGTATATGCCGTCTTTGTAACTATTGTCACCATTCGCAGCTTGTTGCGCACGCTGAAACAAGAATTGCAAAACCGCCCACAGTTTAAAGACAAACCCATAGAAAGTTACATTCAAGTGGTTATGATTTTTTTATGGGGTATTGGACTACTGCTTGCGTTTTCCATTCTTTCAGGTAAGGACTTGGTTTATTTTTTCACAGGTCTTGGCGCACTATCAGCGGTCATATTGTTGGTGTTTAAAGACACAATTTTAGGCTTTGTCGCTAGTATCCAAATTGCAGCAAACGATTTGGTGCGCATTGGCGATTGGATTACCATGGAATCCTATGGTGCCGATGGTGCCGTCATTGAAATCAATCTTTCAACCATTAAAATTCAAAATTTTGACAATACCATTACAACCGTTCCAACCTATAAATTGCTTTCAAGTTCCATAAAAAACTGGCGCGGCATGAGCGAATCGGAAGGCAGGCGTATTAAACGTCCGCTGTACATTCGCGCATCTTCGGTGCGCTTTTTAAGTGATGAAGAGTTAACTGGTATTGCACAATTGGAGCGATTCAAAACAGTAGTACAAGAGAAAAAAGCAGAGATTGCAGCTTATAATAAAGCCTTAAAAACCAATACTTCCATTCCGCTAAATGGTAGAAACCTTACTAATATTGGATTGTTTCGATCGTATATTGAAACCTATTTGGAGCAGCATCCAAGCATAAATAAATCCCTTACGGTCATGTGTAGGCAACTTGCGCCCACACCAAACGGGATTCCCCTGGAAGTTTATGCTTTTACTTCTGATAAAGCATGGAAAAATCACGAAAGGATTTCTGCAGATATTTTTGATCATATTTTAGCATCTACCTCCTTTTTCCACCTTAAACTATTTGAGTTTGAACAACAGGGAAGCGTCTAAAATCTTCTTTTAAAGCAAAAAAGCCCTCCAATTCAGGAAAGCTTCTCATGGGTTCTCCTACGAACCTCTTACAAACAATTGTTTGTAAGCAACACAACGCGTTGATGTCAAAAGCACTTGATGTGCTTAGCGGTCTGGACGGGACTCGAACCCGCGACCCCATGCGTGACAGGCATGTATTCTAACCAGCTGAACTACCAGACCGTTTGCGTTAGGTGCGTGCAAATATACACCGCATTTTCGGATACACAAACGCAAAAAAGATTTTGATTAAAGTTGCTCTTCTATCGCAGCAGCGTAAACCGCTTTTGGCGATACACCGACCTTGCGATCTACCAACTCACCGTTTTTAAAAAGTAACACCGTTGGGATATTTCTCACACCATATTTAGCAGCAAACTCTTGGTTGTTGTCCACGTCTACTTTTCCAACAACGGCTTTGCCGTCGTAATCTTGACTAAGCTCGTCAATAATGGGGCCAACCATGCGGCAAGGACCGCACCACTCTGCCCAAAAATCAACCAACACAGGTTGTGAGGACTTTAATACAACTTCGTCAAAGGTAGCATCTGTAATTTCTAACGCCATATCATTCTAATTTTAGGTAGTCAAATGTACTGCCTTTTTTTTCAAAAAAGGATATTGTAGCATCAGCAATTGTTATCCGCACATTTGGGTTGTTGATACTTAAGCTGAATTCATTTTGCGTTTTGGTTTTCTGCAATAAATATTACTTCGGACCTACCTCGCCGTTCAGGCAGGTTTTGTTAGTAGAGGGGTAATCTACGTTAGAAAATTTTATATAAAGATGTCAGTTCGAGTATATTCGACAGAAAATTATATGGAATGGTGTCAGTTCGAGTGATCCGCCTTAGGCGGATTGTATCGAGAACTACTATTTTAGGATTCACTTCTCGATATAAATTTGCTCGTTCCTCACAAATTCACTCGAAGTGACGCAACTTTCAAGTCTTACCTGTTAGTTATAACAAACGTGTTTTTCAAAACAAACAATATGCTAATTTAGCTTGTAGGCAACTGGATATTCGTCTAAAGCTGCTAAAAGAGACTCGCCAACATGCACCTTCACTTTTCGGCTTGCAGTAGTCAATTTTAATTTGTCTTCCGTTTCATAAAACGTCATATCTAACTTATGATCCCCTTTATTTTCCTTAAATAAATTTTCCAAAAACTTTAGCAATGGTTCATCTATGTTAGCGGCGTCCAAACGCAACGTAATTTTTTTGGTATAGGTAGCCAATGTATCTTGTAGTTGTTGAAATGCATTGAATTGCAATCTGGGCTCTCCGCGCTTCCCCGTTTCTCTATTCAGCCAGCCTTCCCTGACAAGAGCTTTTACATGGATAAAGCTATCTGAAACCAAAAAGTGGCGGTATTTTAAATACTCTTCACCAAAAATTCTAAACTCGTAGGATTCCTCAAAATCTTCAAGAGAAAATATAGCCCATCCTTTACCGTTTTTGGATACACGGTGCTCCACTTCACCCACCATACCACCAAAGCTAACTTCTTTATTGACTAAGGGTTCAAGGTCGTTGAATAAGCCCACTTTAGCATTGCAAAAATGCTTCATGGCGGGAGCAAAATCGTCTAAGGGGTGACCCGAAAGATAAATCCCGACCACTTCTTTTTCTTGCTTTAGCGTATGTAAAGCGCCCCAGGGTTCACAATCTGGAAGTGTGGGTGTGGGAATACTCGCGGCTGAATCAGCTCCAAATAAACTCACCTGTGCCGACTGTTCATTTTCCTGATGTTGTGCGCCATAGCGCAGTGCCTTTTCTACAAAACTTACTCCGTCACCATTGTGATGAAAATACTGCGCCCGATGCGCCGATGAAAGCGAGTCAAAACCGCCTGCCAGAATCAAACTTTCAAAGGATTTTTTGTTTGCCGCCCGTAAATCAATACGTTGGGTTAAATCAAAAATAGAGGAGTACGGCTTTTCCTTTCGATTTTCTACAATGGTTTTTACAGCAGCATGCCCTACCCCCTTAACAGCTCCCATACCAAAGCGGATTGCACCCTGATCGTTTACCGTAAATTTATAGAACGATTCGTTAACATCAGGGCTTAGCACTGAAATTCCCATTCGACGACATTCTTCCATAAAAAAGCTCACTTGCTTGATGTCGCTCATGTTGTTGGATAACACCGCAGCCATATATTCAGCGGGGTAGTTCGCCTTTAAATATGCCGTCTGATACGCCACCCACGCATAGCAAGTGGAATGCGATTTGTTAAACGCATAGGAAGCAAAGGCTTCCCAGTCTTTCCATATTTTTTCCAGGGTTTCTCTTGGATGCCCGCGCTCCTCGCCACCATTTAAAAACTGCGGTTTTAATTGTTCTAACAGTGCAAAAATCTTTTTCCCCATCGCCTTGCGCAACACGTCCGCCTGACCTTTACTGAAGCCTGCCAACGATTGCGACAGCAGCATCACTTGTTCTTGATACACTGTAATCCCATAGGTTTGCTTGAGGTATTGCTCCATGGCGGGCAGGTCGTAAGTGATTTCTTCTTGTCCGTTTTTTCGACGCACAAAACTTGGAATATATTCTAGCGGACCCGGGCGATACAAGGCGTTCATCGCTATTAAATCTTCAAATACATTGGGTTTTAAATCCCGAAGGTATTTTTGCATTCCCGCACTTTCATACTGAAAAATACCAACCGTTTCACCACGTTGAAACAGCTCAAAAGTTGGTGCATCGTCCAACGGAAAAGCATCTGGATCTAAATCTATATTATGGCGGTATTTAACAATTTTGACTGTGTCTTTAATAAGGGTAAGCGTCTTTAGCCCTAAGAAATCCATTTTTAGCAACCCTGCATCTTCCACCACAGCATTGTCAAATTGGGTAACGAAAAGGTCAGAGTCTTTGGCAGTGGCAATGGGAACAAATTCGGTTATGTCGTCTGGTGTGATGATAACGCCACAGGCGTGAATACCTGTGTTACGCAGCGACCCCTCAAGGACTTGCGCCTGCTTCAGCGTTTCTGCTTCAAGGTCGTTACCCTCGGCAATAGCTTTTAATTGCGCCACTCGATTAAATTCATCGGCACGTAAATTTTCTTTCAACACTTTATCGTCTGAATTGAATATTTTTTTCAGCTTCATGTTGGGCACAAGCTTGGCTACTCTATCGGCATCGCCCAAAGACAAATCCAATACTCGCGCCGTATCCCGAATACTAGATTTTGCTGCCATCGTTCCGTAAGTAATAATTTGCGCCACCTGATTTGCGCCGTATTTTTCAATCACATAATCCATTACTTTAGAGCGCCCTTCATCGTCAAAATCAATATCGATATCGGGCAGGCTCACACGGTCTGGATTGAGGAAGCGCTCAAAAAGCAAATCGTATTTGATGGGGTCTATATTGGTTATTTTTAAGCAATACGCTACCACAGAGCCCGCCGCCGAACCACGCCCGGGACCAACCGAAACGCCCATATTTCGGGCAGCAGCAATAAAATCTTGAACAATCAAAAAGTAACCCGGATAACCCGTATTTTCAATGACACTCAACTCAAAATCAATACGCTCTTTGAGTTCATCATTCAGATTGGTGTAGCGTTCGTTAGCGCCTTCATAGGTCAGGTGTCGTAAATAGGCGTTTTCACCGCATTTTCCACCGTCATTAGCATCTTCTTGTGAAACAAATTGAGTGGGAATATCAAATTTGGGTAGCAGTACATCTCGCGCCAAATCGAAGGGTGTAACCTTATCAATAATTTCTGAAATGCTTTCCAAAGCCTGAGGCAAATCAGCAAAAACTTCCCGCATCTCCGCAGCCGTTTTGAAGTAATATTCTTGGTTAGGTAACCCGTAACGATAACCTCGTCCCCTACCAATAGGGGTTGCTTGCTTTTCGCCGTCTTTTACGCACAGCAAAATATCATGCGCATTGGCCTCATCTTGCTTTAAATAATACGCGGAGTTAGTGGCAACCAATTTTACGTTATGCCTTTGAGAAAACTGTACTAGCACAGGATTGATACGATCTTCATCGTTTTGTCCATGACGCATAATTTCAATGTACAAGTCGTCAGCAAATTGTTCTTTCCACCACAAGAGGGCTTCTTCGGCTTGCTTTTCACCAACATTAAGCAGCTTTGAGGGCACTTCGCCATAAACATTTCCAGTAAGTACAATAATGTCTTTTTTGTACTGTTGAATCAAATTTCTATCCACACGAGGTACGTAATAAAATCCCTGAGTATATGCCAGAGAAGATAATTTGGATAGGTTTTGATATCCTGCTTTATTTTTTGCCAAAAACACCACTTGATAGCCATCGTCTCTACGACTTCGGTCTTGATGATTTTCACAAACATTAAGCGTAATCCCAACAATGGGTTTTAACGGCGGTCTTTGGTCATCTTCTGCCCGTTGAGCATTTACTTGTTTGACCGCTTTTACAAAATGAAACGCGCCCATAAGATTGCCCAAATCTGTGAGAGCCACAGCAGGCATATCGAGTTTGTCTGCGGTTTGGGCAAGTTCATTTACCCGAATAGTGGACTGCAACACCGAAAATTGTGATAAGGTATGCAAATGTGCAAAGGGCAAATCGGAAATCGTCTGTGTGGGTGATGTAGCTGTTTGGGCAGGTGGTTGCTCTTGTTGTATAAGTTTTTTCGATGCCGCTTTTAGGTTTTGATGCGTTAACCCTACAAGGGGGACTTGATCTGGATAGGAATCTCGAATTCGTCCCTCCAAAGCAGCAGCATCTTCTACGTTATTATAGGAACATTTGTTTTGGCGAATAAGTTCCAAAAACACCCGCGCATTAGCTTCAACATCTGCGGTAGCGTTATGTGCTTCTTCAAAGCTCTCATTAAAAAGATACTTATATAACTCTGTTAGCGTCGGCAGTTTAAATTTTCCGCCTCTGCCACCTGGAATCTGGCAAAGCGTTGCCGTTTCTTCAGTACATGTATCTAAAACGGGAATAGTGGTAACGGAGGTGTTGCGTTGAAGTCGGTGTAGTTCTGCGCCAATGATATTTACATCAAATCCTACATTGTGTCCCACAACATACTGTGTTTTTGATAGTGCTCCTTCAAATGCGGTTAATACATCGGAAATAGAAGTACCTTGCTTTTTTGCTAATGCAGTACTAATGCCATGAATTTGTTCAGATTCAAAAGGGATATCAAAACCATCTGGGGTAACAATAAAGTCTTTGTGTTCAATGAGGGTTCCGCTTGCATCATGAAGTTGCCAAGCCAGTTGAATACAGCGTGGCCAATTCTCGGAATCCGAAATGGGAGCATCCCAGCGTTTGGGTAAACCTGTGGTTTCGGTATCAAAGAATAAAAACATAAACAAAGATTAGCCCACTAATTTAACGAAGTTATAGGCGAAATGGGGTGCATCAAAACATGAAGTTATTAACGTTTGGTGAAAACAAAAAATAGTGTAGCTTTGCCACGCATTAATAACACGGGTTTCGCACCCCAAAATTTAATTTGATATGCCAGTAAAAATTCGACTTCAACGACACGGTAAAAAAGGAAAACCCTTTTATTGGGTAGTAGCAGCAGACTCACGCTCAAAACGAGATGGACGCTATCTAGAAAAAATAGGAACATACAATCCTAACACAAATCCAGCAGCGATAGACATACAGGTAAATCGTGCAGTAGATTGGCTTCAAAATGGAGCGCAACCCACAGACACCGCAAGAAACTTACTTTCTGAAACGGGTGCACTACTTAAAAATCACTTGGTGAATGGAGTGCGTAAGGGCGCTCATTCTGAAGAAGATGTAGAAACAAAATTTGCTGCTTGGGTAAGTGATAAAGAATCACGACAAGAGGTGGCAAAAGATAAGCTGGCAAAGGCGAAAGCTGATGAAAAAGCAAAAGCACTTGCTGCTGAAAAAGAAATTAATGAGAAGCGCAAAGCAGATGCGGAAGCAGCTATTGCGGAAGCAGAAGCAGAGGCTGCAGCAGCAGAAGCAGAAGCACAATCCGAAGAAACTGCCGCTGAGGCTGCCGAGGTTGCTACACCTGCCGAAGAAGCGACAGAAGAGGCTGCACCAGTTGAGGAAACTGTTGAAGAATCAGCTGAGGCTAAAGCGGAAGATACTCCTGCAGAAGAAGTGGCTGAGGAAGCCGCTCCAGAAGAAGCACTTGCAGAAGAGGTTTCTGAAGCAAAAGCCGAGGATACTACTACAGAAGATGCTCCTGCCGAAGAGGTTTCTGAGCCTGCCGAAGCAACCGATGACAAAGACACAGCAGAAGCTGCTGAATAACCCATGCGTGTTGAGGACTGCTTTTTTGTAGGCACCGTCGTCAGTAAATACAGTTTTAAAGGAGAAGTTTTACTTAAACTTGATACCGACGAACCTGAGCAGTATCAATCCGTTGAAAGCTTATTTTTAGCACAAAACAATACGCTAATTCCGTATTTTGTTGTCAAAAGCAGTATGCACAAACCCGGTTTGTTGCGTATCAAACTCGAAGATATTTCATCTGAAGAAGATGCCAATCTGCTCCTAAAAGCAAAAGCCTATTTACCATTATCCGAATTACCTCCTCTTTCAGGAAATAAGTTTTATTACCACGAAGTCATTGGGTATGCCGTTGAAGATAAAAATCTTGGCAAACTTGGTAACGTTATACGAGTAAATGAGCACACAGCACAAGCCACTTTAGAGGTGGATATTGACGGAAAAAATGCACTGATTCCAATAGTAGATGACATCATTCTACAGGTGGACAGAAACGCCAAAACACTTCACGTAAGCACACCTCCGGGATTGATTGATTTATACATTCAGGATGTATAGACTTCTATGTCTTTTTTGTTTTTCAGGACTACTTGTACAAAGCCAAGTGCAGCAATTAGACGAAGTAGTATTAAGCGCACAACGACTAAAAAGCGATATTCAACCGCTAAGTGCTACAATCGTTTCAGACAGTTTAAACCTACATATCAAGCAAGAAATAGGTGGACTATTGCAACAAATTCCCAGTCTGTTTGTCAGCAGTCAGCAAAACTTTACGCAAGACACTCGTATTGCCATTCGTGGGTATGGCGCACGTGCCACTTTTGGGATTCGTGGCATCAAAGTTTTGTTAGACGGTATTCCCATTACTACGCCAGACGGACAAACCCAATTGGATCATATTCCGCTGTCGCAAATAGGCACTATTGAAGTGCTTCGTGGGCTTTCAAGTGGCTTATATGGCAACGCCTCTGGCGGTGTGATTTCTCTACAGAGTGCTCCTATCATATCTGAAACTAATATAGCCGTTACTTTAGGAGATTTTCAATCGCAATCGTTAATGGCACAATGGAGCAAAGCACAAGAAAAAAACCGATTTCGTGCTATAGTGGCACATCAAAAGCAACATGGTTACAGGGAATGGAGTGGGTTTGAAAACACACTTGTTTCGCTATCATATGAGTTTGATTTAAAAAACAGTAGCACATTAAAAATCGATTATTCATTTTTCAATAGTCCATATGCGTATGATGCTGGAGGGCTTACCCTTGCGCAAGTCAATGAAAATCGCGAGCAAGCGCGTCAAGCAAACCTAAACTACAACGCTGGCGAGCGTGTGCAACAGCATCAACTCAGCGCGCGACTGGAAACAAAAAATTGGCAATCGTATGCGTTCTACACACGTAGGCAATTGGATGCGCGGTTGCCCTATGTAGATGGTGGTCAAATTGATTTAGGAAGAAATTATTTTGGTTTAGGAACGCAAACTTCTGGCAGCAAAAACAAATGGCTTTGGCAGTACGGCATAGAGAGTGCTGCACAATATGATGCGCGTATTCGGTTTAAAAACAATATGGGTGCTAAAGGCGAAGAAACACTACATCAAAACGAGCGCTTTTACAGCCTTGGTGCGTATGGGGTTACAGAATTTAGCTATTTGGATTGGCGATTACGGGCTGCGCTTCGCGCAGATATGCATCGCATAACCTTAACCGACTTTTTGGACACAAATACAGGTAAAAAAGACTTGGCAGCGGTCTCTCCTAGCATTGCTATCCATCGAGAGTTCTCAAAATTTCTCAGCAGTTATGTGCGTTGGGGAACCGGCTTTGAAACGCCGTCGCTCAATGAGCTGTCGGCAAATCCTTCTGGAAAAACAGGGTTTAATAATGCGCTTGAGCCTCAAAAATCATCGGAAACAGAGCTTGGCATTTTATTTCGGAAAAAGAAGTTTGATGCGTCATTGACATTGTTTTACACCAAAGCCAAAAACGTAATTTTACCATTTGAGTTAGAAACCTTTCCCGGGCAAAACTTTTATGAAAACATTGGACAAACCACTAGAAAAGGAATGGAATTAGAGGGAAATTGGCAGTTTGCTACATCTGGAAATTTGGCGTTTTCATACAGTCGCGGACACTATCAAACCGAAACAAAAAAAGAACTCCCAAACGTTCCGAAACATCAATTTGCAACCACTTTACAACAACACATAGGCAAAAGCACGCTGGCGCTACACACCAGGTATGTTGGGGGGCGCTTTGCGGATAACGAAAATAAGGTGCCCGTACCGCATTTTTGGACTGCAGATGTAACCATCAAGCGTAAATGGCGAAAATCTGCACTTGTCATTGGAGTAAACAATATTGCTGACACGCATTATTTTGATAATATTCGTATCAATGCCTTTGGCGGAAGATTTTACGAGCCTGCCGCCACACGACAAGCATTTTTACGTGTTGTGGTTTCCTTTTAATTTTAATTATATTAGAAGAAATTTAGCTCCTAATGAAAAACGCAATTCCTCGTTATCTAACACTATTAGTTTTTGTGCAATTTTCATGTGCGCAAGTAGAAAACACTCCTCCTATAAAGACACCTGATTCCAAAAAATACACCCCTGAGCTTGTAGTGCCTGATGTAGAAATTCCATGGGGCATGGTTTTTTTGCCAAATGGCAGTTTGCTTTATACAGAAAAGGAGGGGAAACTAATTCGTTTTCAGTATGGAAAAAAGAATGAAATTTCGTGGCTTCCTACCACCTATGTTCGCGGGCAAGGCGGATTGATGGGGTTGGCAATACATCCCAACTTTGAGCAAAATAATCGCATCTATTTTGCCATGGCAACTCCCAATGAAGATGCTTCGGGTGGAAACACGGGAATTTACTCCGCAACACTTTTGGGCAACACCCTCAATGATGTAAAACTGCTTTACAAAGCTGAACCTGACACAAAGAAAGGTGTTCATTTTGGCTCTAGAATTGTGTTTGACAAGGAGGGGTATTTATACTTTTCTATTGGAGATAGAGGGGAGCGCGATATAAACCCACAAGATATTACCCGTGACAATGGCAAAATTTACCGCCTTAACGACGATGGCAGCATACCAAATAACAATCCGTTTGTTGGTGTTGATGGTGCAAAAGAAGCCATTTATTCCTATGGTCATCGAAATCCACAAGGGTTGACCCTACACCCTGAAACAGGTGCACTTTGGGAACATGAGCACGGACCAAAAGGGGGTGACGAAATAAATGTCATTGAAGCTGGAAAAAACTACGGATGGCCAAAAATCACTTATGGTAAAAATTACGTAGGGACTTCAATTACTAAAAATCGTTCGCTTCCAGGGATGGAGCAGCCGTTTTACTATTGGGTGCCGTCTATAGCAACTTCTGGAATGGCGTTTGTAACTGGAAACAAATATCCATATTGGAAGGGGGATTTGCTCGTAGGTTCATTAAAAAACTCATATTTAGAACGACTTACCATTCGCAACAATAAGGTTGTGGCACGTAAAAAAATTGCTAACGGCATAGGGCGTGTTCGTGATGTGATCATAGGTCCATATGGCTATATACATATTGCCGTAGAATTTGAGGGGATTTATCGTCTTATACCTAAAAACTAAAAAAACGGCTTCGAAAAGCCGTTTTAGTTAAAATAAACTTGGGTTTATTTTTTGTCTTCTGCAAGCATAGCCGCAGCGTGACCTTGGTTGTGAGCTAATGCTACTATAATTTTATCGTCCATAATTTCTATGATTTTGACGTTAAACTTATTGTAACGATTGATCCGGGTGCGTTCTCTCCACCCGCGACTATATTATAAAACCCAGTCCACACGGGTCATAAGCAATACGAATTATCAAATTCGTAAAATAAAGATACATAAATTTTTGATATAATAAAAATTGGGCTTATTAAAACTTGGGATCTTTATTTTTTCCTAAACCTTTTTTTTGATTTTTTGGTA
>JAFMFL010000113.1 GCA_017856205.1 Flavobacteriaceae bacterium | reverse complement strand
CTTTGATAAAAGAGACATTTTCAAAAGTAAAGGTTGAGAAAGTAGTTAGCCCCCCACAAAATCCTGTAACAAGTAAAAGCTTTTGATGTTCGCTTAATACGCCTGAAGAATGAAAACCTCCCATAAGCATCCCGATAATCAAACAACCAATGGCATTTGCACAAAGTGTAGCCCAAGGAAAATCAATCGAAATTTGATGTAAAAGTTTAGAAATGCCATATCGAGCCATGCTGCCTAAACCGCCACCAACAAAAACGAGTACTAAAGATTGAATACTCATTTAGATGATACTTTTTAGCCCCACTAAAAGTCCAACAAATAGTAAAAACCCAATTAGCACCCAAAAGCTGCCTTTAAAGTATGCTTTACTTTTTTGTCTGTCTTTGGAGTAGCTGTATATAATAGCGATGGTAAAGGCGAAAACAAAAAAAAGTGCAAAAATCAATTGACCCGTGGAGAACATAGCGTTATTTTTAGCGAAACTATAAAAAAATGCAAAAACAATTAGATGCTGTTGCAGCATTTCACAACGCTTTTGGTGTAGGCATGGCAAATACACCTACCGCACATATTTCAGAAGACATAAACACCCTAAGATATAAACTCATGGCAGAAGAGAACAACGAATACCTTGACGCTGCAAATGCAAACGACTTGGTTGAGGTGGCAGATGCTCTTGGCGACATGCTATATATATTGTGTGGTACCATACTCACGCATGGGATGCAACATATAATTGAAGAAGTTTTTGATGAAATTCAACAAAGCAATATGAGTAAGTTAGGTGCCGACGGAAAACCTATATATAGAGAAGACGGAAAGGTGATGAAAGGACCTCATTACCACAAGCCTAATATAAAGCAGTTTTTAGACTAGTCGCAAACCTTAAAGCGCCAGCCAAAAGGGTCTTCAGTTTTATTGTACTGAATGTCAAGCAAGGCATCTTTGAGTTTTTGGGCGTAGTTGTTTTCGGGAATTGGTGTATCGTAATTAACTCCTTTGTAGCCAAAACCAATTATGGGTTGAACAACCACTGCGGTTCCGCTACCAAAAATTTCAAGTAGTTTACCCGATTTTTTAGCTTCGATAAGGTCTGAAACCTTGAGTGCACGTACTTCTGTTTTGATGCCCAAGTGATTTGCTAATTCCAAAATGCTTTTTCGCGTAACACCATCAAGGATGCTATCGCTTGTGGGTGCTGTAACAAGTGTATCATCAATTCTAAAAAAGAGGTTCATTGTTCCAGCTTCCTCAATATATTCGTGGGTAGCAGCATCAGTCCAAATAACTTGTTGATAGCCCTCTTCCTTAGCAAGTTGGGTTGGATAAAATTGCCCACCGTAATTTCCTGCAGCCTTGGCATATCCCACTCCGCCTTGTGAGGCACGACTGTAATGGTCTGCAATTTTTACCCGAACATCCCCACCGTAATAGCTTGCCACGGGTGCGCAAATAATCATAAATCGATATTCATTCGCTGCAGATGCTTGAACACCTGCCTGGGAAGCAAAGACAAAAGGCCTTACGTAAAGCGATTTTCCAACTCCCGCCTTTACCCATTCTTTATCTAACGAAATCAGTTTTTTCATTCCTTCTAAAAGAACTTCTTCGGGGAAGGTTGGAATCGCAAGACGCTCTGCAGATTTATTTATTCTTTTGGCATTTTGCTCAGGACGAAACAACCACACACTTCCATTTTCATCCTTAAAGGCTTTCATTCCTTCAAAAACAGCTTGTCCGTAGTGCAATACACTAGCAGCAGGAGAAATCTGCATGGGGGCATACGGAACAATTTCGGGTGTTCCCCACGCGCCATCCTTAAAATCACAAACAAACATATGGTCCGTAAATGTTGAACCAAAAGCCAAGTGGTCAAAATCAACCGAATCGATTGATGATGCAGCAGCAGGTGTGATTTTTATGTGTTGTTCCATAGAACAAAAGTAGGAAAATCTTGGGTGTGCGCACCATCTGATGTACATTTACAAAAAAAAGAATGCGAATTTTAATTTCTGGGGCTAGCGGACTTGTGGGAAAAGCACTAATTCCCATTTTGCAACAGAGAGGACATCACATTTCTGTACTTACTACTCGTAAAAATTCAACTGTATTTTCTTCTGAAATTAAAACCTTTTATTGGAATCCTGAAAAAGGGATTATGGATAATGATGCGCTAAACAATGTCGATGCTATCATTAGCCTAGCAGGAGCCAAAATTGCACAACGCTGGACACCAAAAGCAAAAAAATCCATTTTGGAGAGTCGGATTTTGGGAACACGTCTTCTAGTTGATGCGCTGAAATCGACTAAAAACCACCACGTAAGCCATTTTATTTCGGCATCAGCAATTGGTATTTATCCATCAAGCTTAACAAAAATATACACCGAAACACATACTGACATTGCCAAAAGCTTTCCTGCAGAAGTGGTTTCTGCTTGGGAAGCCGAAGTGAACAAGGTAAACTCTTTTGTGGAGCATGTCAGTAAAATAAGAATAGGCTTAGTGCTTGCCAAAGAAGGTGGCGCACTGCTACCCTTAGCAATACCCACCTCATTTGGATTAGGAGCATGGTTTGGTATGGGCACGCAATGGCAATCGTGGATTCATATTCAAGATTTGGTGCAACTGTTTGCCTTTGCGTTGGATAACCCTGGAATTTACAATGGGGTTGCACCTAACCCTGTTTCTCAAAAGGAGTTAGTTAAAGCAATCGCTAAAACCTACAACATACCACAATGGCTTCCTGGAATTCCCAAGTTTGTGATTAAAACAGCTATGGGCGATATGGGAGAAGTCTTATTTGATAGCATTAACGTTTCTAGTGCATATGTTGAAAATCAAGGATTTAAATTTCAGTTTCCATTGTTGGCGGATGCCCTGAACGATTTGCTACCGTTGCGCACAAAAAAGTAGTGTCATTTTGACATACTAACAGTTTTGGCAGTACTTTTGCCCACACTTAAAAAACATTTTATGGCTGCCAAAAAAGGTAAAAAAGAAGTTGAAGAAGAGCAAACGCCAAAAGCTGAGGTTGAAAAAGATACTTTGGCAGAAGCAGAAGCGGCTTTAGAGGATGA
>JAFMFL010000112.1 GCA_017856205.1 Flavobacteriaceae bacterium | reverse complement strand
GGAGCAATCTGTTGACGTTGCGCAAGTGATTTCAGTAATTGACAAACCAAACGATGCCGTGATTTCGGCAGATCAAATGAAAGTGGTATATCGTGGATTACCAAACGATTTGTCGATTTCTATTCCGGGCATTCCTAATAACAAGCTAAGCGTTCGTGCCACAAATGGTAAAATTCAACGTAAGGGAAATAAGTTTTTGGCTATTCCCGATGGAGATAAAGTTGGGAAAAGCATGCGCATTTTTGTTTCGGGCGAGATTAATGGAGCAACCATTAATGCTCCTGGGCAAGATTTTCGTATTAAGCCGCTTCCTGCCGCCTTAGGCTCCATTGACCTTGGCAGTAAATTGGGTAAATTCAATAGCGGCGAAATTATTCGCGAATATGTACCTGCAGGAACAATTGCAGCTAAGTTTCCCGATGATTTTGACTACAATCTTAATGTTACCGTTAAGAGTTTTAATATCAAAGTAGGTAGTCGCGCAGCTATTCCAATTAAGTCTAATCGTATTAACGATTCTCGTGTGATTCGGTCTTATTTGGAGAATGCTTCAAAGGGGGATATTATTTTTATTTATAATATTGATGCGCAAGTGCGCACCGAAACACAAGTGATTGATAATGTCAAAGTAACAGACTTTGCCTTAACTATTAAATAATGAAAACGTATTTTAGATTGGTTGTAATGTTTTTTGGATATGGCGTATTAAGTGCGCAAGTAAATGTACTTAACGCAGATCAACCTGATGAAATAGGAGTTCTATCTGATGAACAAAAAGATGCGATAAGTAAGAAGAAATACCTTGAGTATCCTTATGTTGATGATAAAGATATCATGTGGAGCAAGATTGTCTATGAAGAAATAGATTTATCTGAAAAGTTTAATCACCCCCTTTTTTTTCCAAAAGATGGACTCTATAATAGTGAAAGAAGATCTATGTGGCGTACCATTCGTGAAGCTATTCTTTCAGGTGAAGTTGAGAATATTTACAACGATGCAAATCCAAACTTTACGGAAAAATTTGACAAAGACACCTATGTAAGACGGTTTGAAAACCGTGAGGGACCAGAGCCTGTACCCTTGAAGTCGATGGATATTGTGTCGTATAAAATCAAAGGAATTTGGTATGTTGATAAGCGCATTGGTGAAATGCGATACCGCTTATTGGGAATTATGCCAAGGGGAAAAGACATGAATAACCTTAACAATGATGAACCTGTTGATTTGTTTTGGCTTTGGTATAAAGATCTACGTCCTATTTTACATGAACAACTCGTTTTTGATAACAGAAACAACGCTAGTCGGGTAACTTTTGACCAATTGCTCACCTCAAGACGTTTTACGTCACGAATCTATGCGATTGACAATGTTTTCAATGATCGTTCCATTGATCAGTATGTGGATGATCCATTTATGCAGTTGATAGAGTCCGAGCGTTTGAAGAGTGTTATCCGGGACTTTGAGCAAGACCTTTGGGCTAATTAACGAACTCCAAACCCACATAGTGTGGGTTTTTTTATGCAATGCAATGTACTTATTGTCGGATTTGGACTTGCCGGTTGGGCACTGACCGAAGCGCTTAAAAAAGAAGGGATATCTTTTGTTGTATATGACCCTCAGCAATCCTCAAGTTCTAGAGTAGCCACTGGAATTTACAACCCTGTTGTTTTAAAGCGATTCCGCGCCATTTCGAATGCTAAACTACTTATGGAACATGCCTTACCGTTCTATCATCAGCACAAATATATTCAGGCACAACACCCCATACCCATTTATCGTGTATTTGCTTCAGCAGGCGAACAAAATGCGTGGATGGTGGCTGCAGATAAGCCTGATTTGAGTACATATCTAAACACAAGCCTAGTTTCCTCAACGAACGAAGGTGTTTATGCGCCTTTTGGTTTGGGAGAGGTACAACATACAGGATGGGTTGATACCAATACACTACTTGATACAGCCAAAGATGACCTTATTGATGCCGGCTGTTTTGCAGAGGAAAAGTTTGATTATGACATACTTTCCATTACTCCGGGTGGTGTACAGTATAAAAATGTGAAAGCACAGCATATCGTTTTTGCCGAAGGGGTAGGGATTTTAAAAAATCCGTGGTTTTCAACCCTGCCCGTGATTCCAAACAAAGGGGAGTGGCTTATTGTTTCATGCAAGGAGTTAGGGCTGCGTCAAATGCTAAAAAGCAGTGTATTTATCGTTCCACTTGGAAACGATACGTATCGTGTTGGGGCTACTTACGACAGAGACTTTACGCACGAAGAGCCGTCTTTGGAGGGAAAGGAATGGCTTATTACACAATTCAAAAAGGTGGTAACATTACCCTTTGAAATCCTTTTTCACGGCGCTGGGCTACGTCCTACTACCATTGACCGAAAGCCCATTTTAGGACAACATTCAACTCATGCCACTCTCTGGTGCATAAATGGTCTTGGTTCAAGGGGAGTGTTGTGGGCACCCTATCTTGCCACACTTTTTGTAAATGCATTTAAAAGAGCCCAAAAAGTACCTAGAGAACTTGATGCAAGACGTTTTTTAATGCCTTAATGATGAATGAGTTGCGTATTTTTTTGGTTTTTTTCAATTTTTTCAAAAAAATCAGTTGATTGAGCGAACAGGGAAACTACATACGTATAACTTGTAACTAACACATTATATGTAAGTTATAATTGATATTCGAAGGAAAGGGTAAAGTTTGAAGTTAGAATTTCAGAATTTGGGAATTTGAGTGGTATTTTTTTACGATTTACAGGTTGGTTATGCAGTTTTTTTACTAACTTTAGAAAAATTAAATAGATATGGCTTACTCATTTCAAAACAGTAAAGGTAAAACGTATTACCTGCACACAAAAGATGTTACACTAAAAGGAGGAAGAAACCAAACGATTTACTACTTCGCTAAAGACCAGCGTTCAAACGCTTGCGATTTGCCAGCTGGTAAAAAAGTGGTAGAAAACGAGCGTACAGGACTTCCGTTTGTAAAGTCTGCTTAAGGTTAAGCAAACCGTAAATTTTTAAACCCTGCCATTAGGCGGGGTTTTTTTTAGCGCATGGGAATCCATTTACCTTCAGAATCTACCCAAATAAAATCAACGGATTCATGTCCAATTTGTTTGGGCAACACCCCCCCCCCTGCAGGCGTGTATGCCAAAGACTCATTGAATAAATAAT
>JAFMFL010000111.1 GCA_017856205.1 Flavobacteriaceae bacterium | reverse complement strand
CACAAGAGAAAAAAACAATCAAGAGCAATAAAATAAATAGTGTTCTTAGGTTTGTCATTGTCTTAAAGATTAAGGGTTATTCCTACATAATTGTCAAATTCATATCCCTTTTTCACCAATGGTTTCTTAATATTTATATACGAAAGACCGAAATTAAAGTAAAGGGTAGTTTGTTTAGATAGGGTGTAAAGTAGCTTTAATGAATTGTCGAAATATAAGGTGTTAAAAACATGAGAAAATCTAGGAGTTTGAAATGCAGAAGCTAATATTCCATTCTCAAGTTGAATTTCTTCAGTAATTAACTGTTGTCCATTATTGTGTGAACACCATAAAACACCAATCAGAGAAACATCCACATCATATTGAAACCTTAGCTTTGAATGTATTCTATATCGTAGGGAAGAAGAAAATCCTTTCGCCAAATTAATATCCCATCCATATCTAAGTTCGCTGCCCTGAGGAAACCAAATATCTCCTCTAAAATTTATATTACCGCCAAGGTATAAGGAAAGATTAGTTTTTTCTGTTTTGTTGATTTTTTTTAAATATTTCAATGCAAAACTCCCTGAATAGTCGTTGATGATGTTTATAGAGTTTCCTTTTGTTTTTAATGTTCCAAACATAAAACTTCCTTGAACACCAAGAATGCCATTGTGATTTACATTTTCATACCCCAAAATAAAGAGGTGATTAAATCCATTTTTAGCTAATCGAGAGTTGGTGTTATCTGTCCTATACATGCCACAGGACAGGTCTATAAAATCAAAAATCTAAATATGTATAAAGTGAAATAGCCAGTATGTTCATTTTAACAGATTTAGGGTTTGTCTACCGCTAATTTAACAAAAAAGGACAAACCCAAAAAGCGTAGGTATTGCCTTTGGCATCAGCATTTTAACAATTTCCCTTCTTATTTGTTAATTTCTTTAAGCAAAGCATTGGCATTTTTTACCCTTGATGTTCTAAATTAGCGCACATGCCACAAGCCACACAGTACAACGAAGACAATATCCGTTCCCTAGATTGGAAAGAGCATATTCGTATGCGTCCGGGCATGTATATTGGCAAACTCGGAGACGGTTCTTCCTCCGATGATGGAATTTATATTTTGCTTAAAGAAGTCCTAGACAACAGTATAGACGAGTTTGTCATGGGCGCAGGCAAAACCATTGAAATCACTATCAATGAGGGCAAGGTTTCTGTGCGAGACTACGGGCGGGGCATACCGCTGGGCAAAGTCGTGGATGTGGTGTCCAAAATGAACACAGGTGGAAAATACGATACCCGTGCGTTTAAAAAATCGGTAGGTCTAAACGGTGTTGGTACCAAAGCTGTAAATGCGCTTTCTAATACGTTTTCGGTCTATTCGGTACGAGAGGGGCAAATGAAGTTGGCGCGGTTCTCACAAGGTACTTTAGCAGAGGAATCCGAATTGACGCCTTCGTCTAAGCGTAACGGAACATGCGTATCCTTTATGCCCGATGAGTCCATCTTTAAAAAATACCGCTACCGCCACGAATACGTGGCAAAAATGCTTAAAAACTATGTGTACCTCAATCCAGGGCTAACCATTGTTTTTAACGGCGAAAAGTTTGTGTCTCAAAATGGACTGAAAGACCTGTTGGAAGATAACAATAACACGGAAGATTTTCTTTATCCGGTGATTCACCTCAAAGGCAATGACATTGAAGTGGCCATTACGCATAGCAAAACGCAGTACAACGAAGAATACCATTCGTTTGTAAACGGACAACATACCACGCAGGGCGGTACGCACCAAACGGCATTTCGTGAGGCGTTGGTAAAAACCATTCGTGAGTTTTACGGCAAGCAATTTGAACCATCCGATATTCGTAAATCTGTTATTTCAGCCATAAGCATTAAGGTCATGGAGCCTGTGTTTGAGTCGCAGACCAAAACCAAATTGGGTTCTACCGAAATGGGTGGCGATTTACCCACAGTGCGTACCTATATCAATGAGTTTGTAGGTAAACAATTAGATAACTTTTTGCACAAAAATGCTCCAACCGCAGAGGCATTGCAACGCAAAATACTTCAAGCCGAAAAAGAACGCAAAGAACTTTCAGGCATTCGCAAATTGGCACGTGAGCGTGCCAAAAAAGCGAGCTTACACAACAAAAAGCTTCGTGATTGTAGGGTACACCTTGGCGATATCAAAAAAGACCGCCGTTTGGAATCCACCTTGTTTATCACTGAGGGCGACTCGGCAAGTGGATCCATTACCAAATCCAGAGATGTAAACACGCAAGCGGTGTTTAGTTTGCGCGGTAAGCCATTGAATTCCTACGGAATGTCCAAAAAAATTGTGTATGAAAATGAGGAGTTTAACCTGTTACAAGCCGCATTGAACATAGAAGATTCTATGGAAGATTTGCGCTACAACAATATTGTAATCGCCACCGATGCCGATGTGGACGGCATGCACATTCGGTTGTTGCTCATTACCTTCTTCTTGCAATTTTTCCCAGAGCTTATCAAAGATGGACACTTGTATATTTTGCAAACCCCGCTATTCCGCGTACGCAACAAAAAGAAAACGATTTATTGTTACTCTGAGCAAGAGCGCATAAATGCCCTAGAGGAACTTGGCAATCAAGCTGAAATCACACGATTTAAAGGGTTGGGGGAAATTTCCCCCGATGAATTCAAACATTTTATTGGCGATGACATTCGCCTCGATCCTGTGATGTTGGACAAAAGCATGACTATTGATGAGTTGTTATCGTTTTATATGGGTAAAAACACTCCTCAACGTCAAGAGTTTATCATCGATAATCTTAAAGTAGAGTTAGACAAAGTAGAAGCATGAACGACGAACAGCACCTTTCTTCTGGCGATCAGTTGATTCGCGTTACCGGCATGTACAAGGATTGGTTTTTGGACTACGCTTCGTACGTGATTTTGGAGCGTGCCGTGCCGGCAATTGAGGACGGATTTAAACCTGTTCAGCGTCGTATTCTACACTCTATGAAAGACCTAGACGATGGACGCTACAACAAGGTTGCCAACATTGTGGGGCACACCATGCAGTATCACCCACACGGCGATGCCTCTATCTCAGATGCGATGGTGCAAATTGGGCAAAAAGATTTGCTCATAGACATGCAAGGAAACTGGGGGAACATTTTAACCGGCGATTCTGCGGCAGCTTCACGTTACATTGAAGCACGCTTGTCCAAATTTGCCGTCGATGTGGTG